>CBQWHN010000066.1:0-6094 GCA_967728685.1 uncultured Nitrososphaera sp. | reverse complement strand
CCAAGGTAGCCAAAAAGTTCGGCCTGTTCTGATCTGACAGCAAATCTTATTCGTCGGTAATTCAATATCTCCAAGCAAAGAAAATATATTCTGATATTCGGGTAACTCAGAAGGTTTGTATCATTGGCTGGTACCTCACTGTTATCTCGTATCGTGTCCACAGATCAGAGTATATAAATAATAACAAAGAGTGGAAAACCCATGATAAAGATTGGGTTAATTGGCAAAACTAACACCGGCAAGACAACATTCTTTAGTTCAGCGACGCTCCTGTCTGCCGAGATATCCAATTACCCATTTACCACAAAGCAACCAGCGATAGGCAACGCACACGCGATTACACTCTGCGTCCACAAGGAATTCAACTTACAGGACAAGCCCAAGAACTCCCGTTGCATTGATGGCTGGCGCTTTATCCCAGTCGAGCTAGTGGACCTGCCTGGCCTTATCAAAGGAGCGTGGGAGGGCAAGGGGCTTGGTAACCAGTTTCTTACGATAGCCGCACAATCTGAAGCGCTGCTCCACATCGTTGACGCCTCAGGAAGCATCGACGCGTCAGGGAAGATTGCCGAGCCTGGGACAGGCGACCCTGTTGCAGATGTCGCGGACATTGAAGAAGAACTTGTCATGTGGTACCTGAAGCTTTTGGAAGCAAACCGGGACAAGATATCCAGAGCCATTGCTTCAGGCATGGAGACCATTCCGGCTATAACAGAAGTGTTCAGGGGCATCGGCGTACGTGAAGACGACGTTAAGCTATCGCTTGCACAGAACAATCTGACTACTGTCTCATTTGATGACTTTGGGCCTCAAGAGAGCAAGGACTTTTGCTGGAGCCTGCGCGACATTTCAAAGCCTACATTGATCGTGGCAAACAAGGTGGACCTTCCGACTGCCGCCGAGAACTTTAACAGGCTTCGGGAAGAGTTCAAGGACGTAATAGTGGTGCCAGCAAGCGCGGACGCAGAACTAACACTCAGGCGCGCTGAGAGCAGAGGGATAATTCGCTACCTGCCCGGTGACGAGCGCTTTGAAATCAATGACCAGACAAAGCTCAATGACAAGCAAAAATGGGCGCTAAACTTTATCCGCAAGGACATCCTTGGCGAATACATGCGAACTGGCGTCCAGTTTGCTATAAACGTGGCGGTATTCAAACTGTTGAAAATGAATGCTGTTTACCCTGTTGCAGACATTCAAAAGTTTTCAGACAAGCATGGTAACGTGCTTCCTGATGTCTACCTGATGCGGTCAGGGTCGACCGTTGAAGATCTGGCGCGAGAAATACACAGCGAGCTAGCAAAGGGAATGCTCTATGCTCTGGACGGCAGGGACGGTCTCCGGCTACCTACCAACTACCAGCTAAAGGATCGTGACGTCCTATCAATAGTATCTGCAAGGACAAAGAGAAAGTGACTGGTATGGCAGACCTGATGCATGAAATTGAAAGCATACTGCGAAAGAACCCTTCAAGAATGTACTCAAAGGAAGAGATCCTGAATCTCCTTGCGCCGAAAAAGGAGGATAGAAAGATCGAGCGACTGCTGGCCGAGCTTGAAGTTGCAAGTTCGCTCAAGGAAAGCAAATCTGATGTCTACGCGACCTGCAAGGGCGGAACCGTTTATTACAAATGGAACAAGAGCTAGTCTTCTTGTGGAAAGACCGCGATGCTCTTTAGAGACGAATAAACAGACAGGTACCTCATGCCCTTTTCATTAGTTTTATACGCGATATGCCTCTTGTCATCGTCAACAAACTCTGTTATCAGTTTTTTCTCTATCAAAACATCAAGGTATTGCCTCAATTGGCCACTTGTAAGGTTAGCACGCGTAAGCAGCTTTGTCTTGGTTATTCCGCCGTTAGCAGCCTCCAAAATGATGGCAATGATGTCGGGTCTGCTGCGGTTCTTCACAAGGCGAGAAGGCGTCTAAGGATATAAATCATATTCGAAGCAACTTAACAGACAAGCCGGTAGAATTAGTTTGATCAGTATATTACCTGCTGCTGCGGCATTTGGGCATATTGGTGCAGCCAGACGAATTCCTGTCGTTGCTCAGGTCGGAGGCGCGATATATCTCGGGCCAGACGCTTGCAAAAAAAGCCGGCATTTCAAGGAGTGCTGTGTGGAAACAGATAGAAATGCTGCGCAGGTACGGCTACGTAATCGAATCGCGGCACGGACTAGGTTACAAGCTTGTTGGCCAGACCGATCTGCCAGTTCCTTGGGAACTAGCAAAGGTTCTTCACACTTCATTTGTAGGCAAGCACGTCGTCTACCGCGAAACCACAGACTCGACACAGAATCTTGCAATCTCGCTTGCGAGCAAGCCTGACTCACACGGCACAGTCGTCATTGCAGAGCAACAAAAAAGTGGGCGGGGGCGGCAAATGAGAAAGTGGTTGTCGCCTAGGGGTGGTATATGGCTTTCTGTGATCTTTAGGCGCGGCATTCCTATCTCCAAAATAACGCTCCTGCCATTTGTCATTGCACTTGCAGTATATGACGCGATAAGGACAACAGGGCTTGACGCCCGTCTAAAGTGGCCTAACGATGTCATCATTTCGGATAAGAAGGTGGCCGGTATTCTGCTTGACATTAGCGCACAAGCAGATCAGATTAACTACGCAGTAATTGGCATAGGGATAAATGCAAACGTTGATTCGTCAGCAATCTCAGCGCGTCTTGACGGGATAAATATCACTTCGATAAGTGACGAGCTTGGGCATGCAGTAAGTAGGCTTGATCTGACGAGGTCGTTGCTCGAAAACATTGAACGCTATTATGTGGAGATGAGGCAGCAAGGGGCACACACAATTTTAGAAGAATGGAAAAAAAGATCTGACATGCTGGGCTGCAAAGTCACAGTAGTGCAGGACAACAAACTGATTCAAGGCGTGGCTGCGGATGTCAACGACGATGGATCGCTCTTGCTTCAGACCGATCGCGGCGATATCAGTGTTGTTTCTGGCGATATACATGTTAGGTACTAGAATGCTTGCTATCGCATAGTTTGACAGACCGGCGCCTTGCATATTATTGCAATGTCGTTTACGTTGGTGCCAGTGTTTCCGGTAAAAATGAGCGAGTGCAACTTTTTGAAAGCATGATAGCTGTTGTGACTTCCAAGGTATTTTTGCAACTTCATATCTCTGGCAAGGGCAATAGTCTTTCGCGACACCAGCGCACCAGCAGCATTAGAGTTGCCGTCTATGCCATCAGTTCCTATGCATGCGACAGCAATATCATGTCGTTCAAGCTTGAGTAAGCATGTAAGCGCAGCTTCCTGATTCCTGCCTCCGATGCCATTTCTTGAGTTATTCAACTTGACGGTGGTCTCGCCGCCTGCAACTATTGCAAAAGGCTTGGTGCAACCAAGATCAGACGCAAGGCGCGCTAAGAACGTGCCAAAATCTCTGGCTTGCCCGTCAAAGTCTGATCCAAGGTGCACCCCCCGAATACCTTGTTTTTTCAGATAGCTGACCGCATTTGCACACGCAATAGCGTTGTTACCGATCATGACATTGTGGACTCGTGAAAACATCGGATCGAATGGTTTTGGCGTTTCCTTTATCTCGCCCGTAGTGCCACTGATAATGTGGGCAAGAACCGCCTCCGGGCTCTTGATGTGGTATTTCTTCAGGATTTTCAGGGCATCTCCAAATGTGGACCTGTCAGGGCAGGTCGGGCCGGAAGCGATCACCCCAAGATCATCGCCTACCACATCAGACATGATCAGTGAAACAACGGTGCACTCGCCGTCAATGTGACGCAGCAACTGCCCACCCTTGACTGCCGACAAGTGTTTCCGGACGACGTTTATCTCGTTGATAGAAGCGCCTGAGCGCAGGAGAAGGTCTGTAATTCTCTTCTTATCAGCCAGTGACACGCCAGATGCAGGGAGTGGCATCAGTGCTGATCCACCGCCCGAGATCAGAACAAAGAGTATATCGTTTTTCTGAACTTTCCTTAGGACATTCAGGATCCTTTTTGTGCCCTGCACTCCGGAACCGTCAGGTACTGGATGTGATGCATGCGTTACTGAGATACCTTTGATCTTTGCTCTAGTGCCGTAAGGGACGGTAATGGCGCCACCAACTACTCTGCCACGCAAGGTAAGGGCAAGGGCAGCGGCCATACCTGCGGCCGCTTTGCCAGCTCCGACAATATATATGCGGTCGAATTTCCGCAGCCTTATGATCTTGCCCTTTATATTTCTCACTGATAATTCTTTGTTAAATTTTACGGCGCGCATTACAAGAGCCGCAGGTCTTACGCTCTCGATGGCTACTTCAAGAGCGGCAAGAACTAGCAGTGAAGACCTATCCTCGTGGAAGCTGGCCAGCTCGAGTTTATTTATGATCAATCAATCTTTACAGTTCACGGGCCTTAATTTCTTTTTAGAGAAAGACATGCTTCTTTACCTTGCAGAGGCAAAAGTCGCATTCTTCACACGCGTAATACAGATTTTCGCTCACGGTGTCAGCCAACCTTGACAACCTTTTCGGCAGGTCGAGCAGATAGGAGCTTTGCCACCTCGGGCTGAGCGACTTGGATATGGCTAACCGCAATTCTGCACGAAAGTATTCAAGGAAGCACAAGTAGCTACTTTAGCCTGCCGATCCTCAAGAATGTGTCTGCCTTTTCCCTGACGCCCTTTTCGAATTCCGGCACGTGTATTGTGTTAATGGGCTCGAGCATGTGGTATTTCTTGCTATAGTCAATCCTTTTCTTTGTCAGGTGCCTTAGCTGGTCCTGCAGGCTCTCTTTCAGGTCATGAGGACAGATCTTGCTACCAAATATTGTGGCAAGTGACGCTTCGAGCATTTCGCTCAGATGCAATATGCCTTTGTCTTCGTGGAAGTGGGGATTGCGGGTTTCTATCTGGAATACTTCGACGCCCTTGTCAACTATTTGTGGGTATTCCGACGGAACCAGCCCACCAAATTTTTCCAGTATACTGATGAATTCACGTGTCTCTATCGAGTAACCGCTAGTATACTGTAGGCACTCTGCGAGTGGCATGGAAAGCGCGTGCTCGCCAGCGTTGCCAGTCTTGATGACTTCAGTTTCAAAACCGGTTATGCTTGCCAGAAGGGCATTGAGGTTCTTGTTCGTGATCTCGGACACCCTGCCCCACTTTGAGAATTGGAGCGCGTTGTTTTTGACCTTTGGCTTGAAAACCCACGATACCCTCACGTTGCAGTAAGGCGTCGTCGACATGCCAAAGCCGGCCGCAAATATCTTGACGTATTCATTGACTGCGCCAGGGACATAATTGTCGCTGTCAATGAATCCGACGTAGTCCTTGTGGTATGTCTTTGCTGCGAGCAGGCCGATTATCATGCCTTCAGCTTTGCCGCTCCTGATGTTGCCCTCGGAGTCAAGGATCGAGTCGTACCCGACTTTCTTAAAGACCTCGGCAAGGCCCGGGTCTTGCTGGTGCACCATAATCATGCGTTTGTCCATGAACCTGCCAAGCTGCCTGACGGCTTCTGTCTCCATTGCAAACCGGTCCACTGGACTTCGTGAGCTGTTGGACACTATGATCACAAGACACTCGTTTGGTATGCCACTCAGCACCCCCTCTAGTAGCTTTAGTTTTTCATTCATTATTGGAATAACTATCGCAAGATCGTGCATTATGTTCGAAATTTCGTCGTAGTCAAATTTCCTTACCGTCTGATGCGACGACTGGAAGCCCTTAGATTTTCCAGAGTCGAGCTCGTAAATGCGCTGTACTGCGTGTATGCTGACTGCTCCCAGCCGCTCGGTGTACCTTGGAAAATCTAGCTTCATATTAGTTGTGTAAATTGATCATATAAGATATTTTAGGTATGCGGCTTGAAGCTCACATCAAGACGAAAGGAAGGTGAACTGTTACTGCTTCTTTCTGCCAACGCCGTTCAGCGGAACCTTGGCCTCAATAGTCCTTGACATTTGTGACAATGATACTTACAACATCGATAACTCCTAAAGCAAAGGATCATCCGCTATGCAGATTCCGTGCTAAAGGCATAAATTATCTCAAGACCGAAAATAATTGCTTTAGATGTTTATTCTCTTCACGCCGCAGACGGCAAACAAGGCATTGCC
>CBQWHN010000065.1:0-6217 GCA_967728685.1 uncultured Nitrososphaera sp. | reverse complement strand
CAAACAAAATAAGGAACGTTACGATGACTCTATGCAAGTCCTGCTTCTGGTGTGCGTCATGCCTCGATGGAAGAATACTAAGCGACTGTCCATCATGCAAAGGAGAAAACATGGTTGAGTCAATCCCAATTTTATCAGATGAGATGTGTGTTTTCAATCATGACGTTCGCCGGGGAATAACCTTAGAGTTCCTAAGAATGAAATCATGATGCGAATTTGCCGTGTTGCAATATCTCTCAAAATGAGTGACATTAGGACATATAGCTGAATCGTGTGTATTGCTTACTAAGATGTGGCAGGAATTCTACTCAATGATTCTATATTCTATCTAAACAAAAAAATCCAAGATGACAATCAATAGCCATCTTTCCTTAGCTTCTTTAGAAGAAATAGCATTTCTGGGTGTTGATCTATTCTGAAGTAGCGCGCAAGGTTATGTATAGTTTGGTCGTCGTAGTATTGATGCAGTGACTTTTCTTTCTTGCTTCTATCTTGCATCAGCATCAAACGCCCAACCATGTTTTAAAGAGTCTAGTATGTATTTCAATATGACGCAAGACACCTGGCATTTGTATTTTTTCATTGCTGATAGTTACTCATTCTGTCAAGTTCTGCTTCGAGCATTCTTATAATGAGTTCGCTGCCTATTGGGAAGATTTCTAGAATTGTATCTTCGATCTCCTCAACAGATATTGAATGCAAACTATTGGAAGAGATTCGGATACCATACTTTTCTTGAATGAATCCTATGATCATGTTTCGAGAAGGTTCGCCCATGATATTCAGTACTTTGCTAAAGGCCAGCAGCGCGCGATTATTATCCACTATCTGCGAGATGGTCAGCTATAGGTTACCTGCCCACTTGAATCCAATTTTCTCTTGAGATATAGTTCGGTTCTCGGATTTTATTGAGATGTGTTTGTAACTTGATCTTACATACATGTTCCTTTAAAAACTGAATAGAGACATCAAATCGAAGCCTTAACTTGATTTATCCTTTTTCCTATTGTGGGATACAAGTTCCTTAGTCGCGTCAGGAAGGGGAAGCTGTCTTGTGACAAAGCAACCATTAGAGAATCGGCTCTCTGCCTTCCAGCAGACTTGTTCCTATCTTTTGCCGTTGTAATATTGCTTCAAGATAACCAAGTACCTGTTTAGACTCCCCCGAAGTTGCCTTTCCTTCTATTAACCTTATTTGGTATCTGGCAATCCAGGCCCATACCCAATTTTCTTGCAGAAGTGCCTCGTTCTCTACTGTCCATTGATGACGTCTGTGCCAATATCCAATGATTACTGAAGCCGGCACATAAACACCGAGGAAAAAGACAGCAAATATCGCTACGCTGAAGAAGATGCTATTCAAGAATGTGAACTGTTCCACAGCAAAATGGTAGGAAATTAGAATAGAGTTCATGAATGTTAGTATGAAGCTAAGGTACACGCTGTGACCGTTTCTAAAATCAAGCCAGCCTTTCTGCATTAGACTGCTGCTATTTGTTCTTGTATTGCTGCCTCCGATTGCGTGTTTTGATAGTACAGCCATTTGTTTTTCTTTTCCTCTCTCGTGCACGAGAATTGACCTTAAGGTTACTTCTTGCTATGTTCTTTTGTATGTAATTGCATTTGAACTACACTCTTTTAATGAGGGGTAGAGTAAAAATGTCCTCCTGAAGTTTGTTTTTCCCCCCAAAATGGTGGGGTCGGTGGGATTTGAACCCACGACCTCCAGCGCCCCGGGTTCGTCGGCCATCCAAGGAGATGACCTCTGACATCCTGACCAAGCTAGACTACGACCCCTCATAATGTCACATTCCAAAACCTCTATTAAACTTACAGCAGAAGTTCACTTGTCTTTAGTGAAGTCCAGCTCGACGCTCTTGTTCCTGATGTTCATGGTGTACGCTTCATAGTCATTGACAGGAATGACGTCTAGGCTCATGTTGCCACACACTGGGCAGGCAATAAACCCGAGAGACCCTTTCAGAAGCGATGCCGCCCACAGGCAGCTGTTGCACAGCACTAGGTCTCGGTACTCTTCGCCGGGCACGGCATAATTTTGCGTACCGCAAATAAAAATCAGACGGCCTTCATTCTCTTGAATGAAAAGATCCCAAATGCGCCAAGCGTGGCAGTATACCCGACCAGAACTGCCGCGTCAAACTCTATTGAATTGCTGCCTACGCCAAGCATCGCGTGCCTCATCGCGTCAACGCCGTACGTTGCAGGGTCCGCGGCCGTCAGGACCCCGAGCCAGCCTGGCAAGTTGTCAAGCGGGAAGAGCGCGCCAGACAGAAAGAACAATGGAAAGACGACGAAGCTGACGATCATCTGGAACCCTTCAAGGCTGTACATGTAACTGCCAAGCGCAAGACCGAGTGACGTAAGCCCAAATGACATCAAGAGTATTACTGCCACGACCTGTGCGAGCGACAGCGGCGTAAACGGAATGCCGATTGCAGCCCCAATTGCAAGCAGTATAGCGGCCTGTATCAGCGATGTGGTCATGCCGCCAAGAGTCTTGCCGACAAAGACGCTACCCCTGCTGACAGGAGCCACCATCACGCTCTTCAGAAAGTCAAACTTTCTGTCCCATATTATGTACGAGCCAAAGAACACCGAGCTAAATATTATCGACATGGCCACAATGCCAGGGAATATGAACTGCTGGTAGTCGACTCCTGGCACCGTCGATGGGTTGGCAGCACCGAGGCCAGAGCCTATTACAAAAAGCCATAGAATCGGCGTAAACGTCGACGCGACTAGCCTGCTCTTTTCCCGCATAAACACCTTGAACTCTCGAAGCCATAGCGCGTATATCTTGGTCAAGTGGTCTTCGACGCTAATCGTACTTTGCATACCTCTCCATGAAACCCCCTTCAGCTTGTTCTTTGATGTTGCGACCGGTTATCTGAATGAACACGTCATTGAGAGTCGGGCTTGCGAACTCGGCAGATTCTGCCTCTATGTTCTGCAGAAGCACTGGCAAAGCCTTTTTTGCGTCCTTTACGGACAGTACAAGGAAGCCGTCGCTCTGCTCTACCTTGCGTACAAAGTCAAACTGCGCAACCATCTTGCCGGCGTCTGGAGTCCTTGTTTTGATTCTGATGATATCGCCTCCAAGGCCTGCCTTCAATGCCGCTGGAGTGTCGAGCGCGACTATCTTACCCTTGTCAATTATGCCAATGCGGTTGCAGAGCACGTCGGCCTCCTCCATATAGTGCGTCGTCAGAATGATCGTCACCTTTTCCTCCTCTACCAGACGCTTGACGTACTTCCACATGGTCTCCCTGCTTGTGGGGTCCAGTCCTAGCGTGGGCTCATCTAGGAACATCACCTTTGGTTTGTGCAAGAGGCCACGCGCGATTTCAAGCCGCCTGCGCATGCCGCCTGAATAGGTCTTAACCTGGTCATGCTTTCGCTCCGTCAACCCCACTAGCTCGAGTACCTCGTCTATCCTCTGACGCCTTGCGTTCCGTGGCACGCTGTACAGCATGGAATGAAGATGCAAATTTTCATAACCGGTAAGAATGTCATCGCTACTTGGAGCTTGGAACACTATTCCAATGCTTGCGCGCACCTTTGCCGACTGGCTAACGATGTCGTAGCCGTTCACTGTCGCACTACCAGAAGTGGGCTTGAGTAGCGTCGCAAGCATGTGGATAGTTGTGGTCTTGCCGGCGCCGTTTGACCCCAGCAGCCCAAAGACCTCGTTTTCATTGATGTCAAGCGTAAGGTCGTCAACTGCGGTCAAATTCCCGTACTTTTTGACCAGGTTTCTGATCCTTATCAAACGGATGGATGACCGCACCCGAGTCTATTATGCCTTGACATTATGAAAAAACAAAAAATGAAAAAAGAAAAAGCGTTTACTTGCCTATCCTGAACATCTTTGTTCCGCAGACCGGGCAGATGCCCTGTGTCGCGGGCTTGCCGTTCTTCATTGTTACCTTTTTCTCATCCTTCATTGTTCTCTTGGCTTTACACTTCACGCAGTATGCTTCTGTTGCCATGGAGCCCGTATACTAGTGGGGGTAAAAGAAGCTTTCCTCGTGCTAAGCCTCAGGGACCAGCCAGTCAATGAGGCTGTCCAGCTCCTCGCAGCTTATTGTCACCCTGATTGGCCCTAGCGGCGATTCCTGCTCTTCATCAATGACTGCCGCAATGCCTGCAGTGGCTGCCTGCTTATTGAGCAAAAACCAAGTGCTGTCGCCGGCTCTGTTGTCAAGCAGCATCCTTCGCAGGACTCCCATCGCCGATCTCGATCGCACCTGCTCGTACAACACCCACAGCGGCTCGCTCCCGGTTGCCCTGCCCACTACCCTGCTACCGTAGCGGAACTCCGGCGAGCACCTCACTATGACCATTTCAATCGCGTTAATGACCTTTTGCGGATCTTCAGAAGGGTTTACTGGCGCCTCGACCTTTAGCTCGATCGGCGACGCTATTGTGGGCTTTTTCAACCGTCGTTGGCCTCCTTGAGCCACCCCTTGACAACGTCGTACGCGTGCTGTTTTAGCTGCTCCAGCGTCAGATCATTGTTAGATATGGTTTCGTCTGCAAGCGCGATTGCCTCGCTTATCCCGATAGATAGCTCGCGCTTGTCCCGGCCGGCAAACTCGTCGCTGGTAGCCGGGGCATCGGACCTCCCCCTGTCTGCCAAGTGTTTGAAGCGCGTGTCCTGCGACGCGTGGATTGCCAAAAGTTTCACGTTGCCAACTTTCTTGAGGATCTCCACTTCTGGTATGCTGCGTATGCCATCTATCACTACATCGCCATGGCTGCCATCTCTTGTCAGTTTTTGCAAGACTAGGTGGGCTACAGCGCCCTGCCCCAAATCCTGCCTCAGCTTGATCATCAGCTTACCAAGGTTAGAATCTGTGGGCTCAAGGCCTTGCCTTTTTGCCTCTTCTCTAACGGCATCGCCCATTGTCACCATTGCGAAGCCTTTTTCCTTTAGAAAAGACGCGACTGTCGACTTGCCGGCGCCCGGCATGCCGGTAAGACAGACGATGAGCCGCTTTGACATGATTATTCTGCCGACAAGTCCCAGTATGTGGCGTCTTTGAACTCTTCCTTTGGCTTGCCAAGAGCCTTCCACTCTTTAAATGACTTGGGATATAGCTTTACGTTTTGGAACCCTGCCAACTTTAGTGCATAGTACGTCAGGCCGGAAAGCGTACCAACGCTTCCGCAATAGGTGATGATCTCCGCGTTGTCTGCTATGCCGCGGTTTTCTATGAATCTTTTCAATTCTTCTGGCTTGCGCAGAATGCTGCCATTAGAGCCGACCATCGTGTATGGAATGTTCTTTGCGCCAGGTATATGCTCCGTCAGAAAATTTAGCCGCTCACGTGAGTCGATGAGCATCTTCCCTGGTTGCGACTTGACCGCCTCAACATAAGAAGCATCTGCATAGATTTCCTTGTTGATGTTGAGTGAATGTTTGGCTCTTGGAAAGGTCCGCGCCTGCTTTTCGGTTTCCAGCCCGAGCTCTTTCCACTGCTTGAAAGTCATTTCAAGCAACGCGGTGTTAAAGTGGCCGACGTACTGGAACGTCCACGCTACTCTTGCTGCTAGCGCGCCAAATGTATCATCGTATACTACCACTGGCGTCTTGTCAGATATTCCGAGCTCTTCTATGATGTCGACTATTTTATCCGGCGTGTCGTTTTCAAGCACGCGGGCCAGTGGCAAAGAGACCGCAGTTGGTATGTGATCCCTATTGTAGTCGTCTACCTTGCGCACATCGACAAGGCGCACTTCCTTTTTTCGCACCAGCGAACGCAGCATGTCGGCGTCGCACACTATTGGAAGCTTGACAGCAGAGCCCGTGGATGTTTTTGCTGATTTCTTTTTTGCCGCCCCTGCCGTCAAGCTGCGCATTCTCCTCTCGCAGTCTTGGCAGAAAAGCTGGAGTCGCTCCCATAGTCCCTGTAGGAGTCAGGGTCCTGATCTGGAGTCGGCAGCTGTACTACCTGCGCAAGGGCCGCCTTTAGTCCTTCAAGGTTCTTGATGTCCGCCGTCCCCTGACCCTTTGTAACGTTGACGACCCACTGGTGCAGATTCTCGTTTCCTGATCTCTGTTGCTTGTAGAGCTCAATTACCTTCAGCACAGTGTCGATTACGCGCTTTGCCGGCACGCGCATCGCAGTTTTTGCTAGCTCGCCTTGCTCGCCAGCGCTGCCTCCAAACAACATCGTGTACGTCGGAGTCATCG
>CBQWHN010000064.1:0-6357 GCA_967728685.1 uncultured Nitrososphaera sp. | reverse complement strand
GTGTCGTTTACGGCTTGATACTTCTAGTCGCCGGAGCGTACCAGTTCAGCCCGCTCAAAGCAAAGTGCCTTGGATACTGTGAATCACCGATGAGCTTTTTCATGAGGAGGTGGAGGAGCGGAACTGCCGGCGCTGCAACTATGGGAACGTACCACGGCCTATACTGTCTCGGGTGCTGCTGGCCGTATTTTCTACTGATGGTGGCGCTTGGGTGGATGAACATTCTATGGATGGCACTCTTTGCCGGAATAATCTTTGGCGAAAAGATGTGGTCACGAGGAATATGGATTGCGAGGGTGGCAGGAATCGGGCTTGCAATTGCAGGCATTATAACTGCGCTAGGCATAGTAGATATTTCCGGCCATGCTACGATGCCGGTTGATCAGGTAATGCCCGACATGGGCATTCAGGGGCCTTCCGAAGATCAGATATCTGGCAATGGTATGGACATGTAATCAAGGATTGTTTTTTGCATTTTGATCTGACTTTCCTCTTTATGAACTGAAATCAGGTTTGTAACCCTCAGACCTACCTTTCTGACGGAAGGAGTGTGGTTGTCGAAAGAAAACCTTCCGAGCAGTTGTTCAATTACAGAAGAAATGCTTTCGCGCTCGGCCTGCAGGTCGGGAAACGACGTTTCGCGCGTCTCTATCGTAAAATCAGACCTTACGAGTTTGACCCCGACAGTTCGGAACATATAACCTCGCCTGACAACCCTGCCATAGATCTCTTCCACCAGCTCGTTCAGATAAACAAGTATCCTATCCTTGTCGCATGTGAACTTTTCGAGAGTGTGCTCGGTGCTCAGCGAGACGTGGTCTTTCCTTATCTGGACTGCCTCATCGTCCAAGCCGTTTGCGACCCTCCACATCCAAAGTCCGTTCTTTCCAAATCTATCACTTAGTTTTTGCACGTCGCAAGTTGTCAACTGGCCTATTCTATCGATGCCGATCTTTTTCAGCGTCTGCCGCGTCTTGGGTCCGATTCCCGATATCCTTCCAACTTCAAGGGGCGCTAGGAATTTTTTCACCTCTTGCGGATGTACCACCGTCAGCCCGTCAGGCTTTTTGAAATCGGACGCTATTTTTGCAATGGATTTTGATGGCGCCACTCCTATTGAAACGCGCAGGCCGCACAGTTCATTTATGGCTACCTTGATCCTGGCTGCATATTCATAGGGATCGGCTGTGGCGCTCTTGCTACAGTCAAGGAACGCTTCATCTATGCTCGCCTGCTCGAGGATGTCCGCAAATTGTTCAAGTATCCCCATAACTTTCTCGGACACCTGCTGGTAGTACGAAATGTCCACCGGCCGGAGCACGAGGTCCGGGCAGAGCGCAAGCGCCCTAGCAAGAGGCATTGCAGACCTGACGCTAAACCTCCTTGCTTCGTACGAGCAAGAAGAGACGACGCCCTTTGTTATCCTGTCCTTCTGGTCGGTCATTATCACCGCGTGAGGCTTGCCTGCGAGCGCCGGCTCGCGCAGCTCTTCGCAGGAAGGGTAGAAGGCGTTCAGGTCGACGCACATCACAACCCTGCCGGCCCACTTCTTTGCTGCGTGGCTCTGCAAGGAATGCACGCTGACTGCCGCACGGTCAAATACATTCGAATAGTAGGAAAGGCCGTCCTGCGGGTCGAGCGCGTCGGCGTAAAAGCCCGAAACCCAGCTTCCGTACCTCAAGCCAGCATACCCAACAAAATATTTCAATTGTCACCAAGCTGCGAGCCGGTGAATATAATTACTGCAGCACTAGCCAGAGAGGGGGATCTTCTCTATGTCAGTTAAGTGGTTCATGTTGGCAAGCGCCTTTTTCCTCTCCATGCTCCCCATATGCGGGTGGCATGAGTAGCAGTAACCGCACCGGAAGCAGATGTGAGGCGACCTCTTGTTGCACCATCCGCAGTACCCGTACTTGAGCTTGAGGGGCGAGAGGAATTCGTGCATACAATAGATAATTGCCGAATCTAACTAAAAGACCCCTGTGAGGCTGCTTCCTATGACAATATACTATAGAAATTGCCAGAATTTTTACAATTTTTCCAATCCAGAAATGAGGTTTTTATAGACAACTACCTTGAATTATGCTCAGGACAAGGCCGTGGAAGAAAACAAAGACGACTTTTTGGAAAGCTTTTGCAAGGGCGTATTAACAAAAGACCACTTTATCAGGTTCGCCGGCATGTCGAATCACTTCGGGCATCTAATAGCGACTGGGTACAGGCAAGGCCTCATCCCCCTCATGACGCACGAAGAGACATCGCGGTACGCAGTCCAGGCGGCAATCCGCGCGGCCACAAGGGAAACCTTTGAAACAAAGATAGGAGAGCTGCAGTTCTCAATAAGCAGATACAGCAGACTAGTGAGGGCCACTATCCCGATCAAGTCATCAGGTAAGAACAAGTTCCTGTTGTTGCTGTCGTTTGACATTGACGCCGAAGCCGATTCGATAATTAATAAAAAGATTCTGCCCTACGTAATGGAAAACAAGGACTACTTCATGTAATTAGTGCATCAGGTGCAACGCCATTTTCAGCTCTGCAATTTCCTTCTCCACAGCATTTCTGTCGATTTCGTCGTGGCATGCGCGCAGGAGCATTTCGCACGCCCCTATCTCGGCCAGCAGTATGTCCCTCTTGTCAAGGCACAAGCTGTGAAATCCGTCCATGAACTTGTACGCCACTCGCTTGTTCTTGTCGCCGCACGTGCGAGCGTCAATGAGCGCGTCATCGCCTTCTGCTATGTTCATGCTATACACCTAGCAGCTGGCTGCCTCAATGGCATGACATTCAACCTTGAACTACATGATGGGCACTTGCTGGGGAGGTAGCTGAAAAAAGTTGCGCACCAAAAGCATGAACCGCATATGACAAACTGCAATCGCAATTTCTTGTAATTTTCGACAAATACATTTTGGGAAGACATTAACATTCCTTTTCAAGCGCATCAATTAAAAAAATAATGGTGTTAAACACTAGAATACTTTTATGGTGCATTCTAACAACATGGAATAGAACTACTTTTATCATACATTCAACTATGGGATTACGTGGGGAAGCGCAGCAGCCCAGATATTATTGCGACAATCCTTGAAGCTGCGAACGGTGGCATAGGAAAGACAAGGCTGCTAACGAAGGCTAACCTCACTAGCACCCAACTCAAGAAGTACATGGACTTTTTGCTGGAAAAAGAGTTTCTTGCAAAGTGCGAAGAACGTAGCAGTGGGCACTCCGCGTACAAGACCACAGGACTCGGATTGAAATATGTAGCGCTATACAATTCGATCAAATCTGTGTTATACATCAACGCCTGATTCAAATATCACCTCTCAGCTCTGCCCTGCATGGCAATCTGCAAGATACAGACTAAATTTGGCGACATCGCGATAGAATTTTTCGCTGACATGGCTCCCAAGACGGTCGAGAATTTCGTAAAGCTGGCCAAGGGTGGCTTTTATGACGGCCTGTTGTTTCACAGGATCGTCCCTGGCTTTGTTATACAAGGTGGCGATCCCAACACAAGGAGCGCAGCCAAGAGGAGCAGCTGGGGGACAGGCGGCCCCGGTTGGACAGTCAAGGCGGAGTTCAACAAGAATAAGCATTCAAGAGGAGCGCTGTCAATGGCGAGAGCGCAGGACCCAAACAGTGCCGGCTCGCAGTTTTTCATCGTGCTAAAGGACTCCAACTTTTTGGATGGCCAGTATACTTTGTTTGGGCGCGTTAGTGCAGGCATGGATGCGGTGGACAGGATAGCTGCACTCAAGTGCGACCCGGCTGACGCGCCGGTAGACGCAGATCAGGCAAAGATCATAAGAGTCATGGTCAGCGACTAGCTAGATCCTGCGATCATGGCCCTTATCATAGTTACCCAAGCCCTTTTATTCGCTGCATCGCCTATGCCGAGCATCCTGTTTACAGCAAGCCCGTCATAGAGCGCGACAAGCGCTATTGCAAGGCTAATAGCATCGACATCTTTTCTGAGGAATCCTTCCTCAATTTTATTCCTGACTCCTTGCATGACATGCTCATGGACCTTTACGTGGAGCTCGTACATTGCCTTTCTCAGCTTTGCATTGCGAGCAGACTCTGCCACCATTTCCAGCATAACTCTATCGTTTCCTTGCTCACGCCGGCGGATGTTGTCGTAGATCTGCTCTGCGTCTGAAACGACATTTTCCTTCCTTACAAAAAGCCCCGCGTCTTCTTCGTCGCCTTTACGTATGTTGTACTCACAGATGGCTAAGAAGAGGTCTTCCTTGCTTTTGAAGTAAAGGTAGATTGTTCCCTTGCTCAGGCCGAGCCTCTTTGCAATATCTTCCATTTTTGTCCTATCAAAGCCGGTCTGGGCGAAGCTTTCTATCGCAGCCTGGACTATCTTTTCCTTGACTTCAGCCTTGTACATACTTGTGACTTTGGGTATACTACAACACCTTTCCGGCTAACAACGCCATTTACAAACCCAAAGTGTTTAATAAGGATAACTGACCAGTCGGTCAGTTTGTTTGGGAAACGCTATTCGCCAATTTCCACATCGGAGTGATGCTCCTTGTGGTGTCTGTCCGCCTCTTCCTTGGTCAGGAACTCTTTTGCGCAGTCCCTGCAGCGGAAGGTACCGGATTCATATTCAGACATAGTGGTATTTAGCAGAGGTAGCTAATATAGCTAACAGCAGCCAGTTTTATAATCAAGGTACCCTGTACCAGCCGTGAACACACTTGGGAATTGACTACGAGTTCCTAAACTCATTCTGTAAGGACATCCTCGCAAAGGGCGGCTCGATCCGCTGGGCAGGGCTAGTTAACAAGAATGGCGTCTTATTAACCCAAAAAGTCAGGGAGGGGGTCAAGCTCCTTCTTACCGAAGAGGAGAACGAAGAATACGCCGCAAGCGCGATTGCCCGGCAAAAGACAAGGGGCAAGTTTGAACCCAAGATAGGCAAGATGGTTTATGCCTTTGGCAGGTACGACAAGCTCCTTCGGGCCACCATACCGGTTAACGAGAATTACTACCTGCTCATTACGTTCAACGTCGAAGAGAAGAATTTCGATACCATCATAATGGAAAGGGTCGTCCCGTTGATAACCCAGGACAAGAACCGGTTCATCACTATGAATGACTCGATCTAATGCGCCATGCCGTGAAAGAACGAAAGCACTACTGATATGTGCAAGCAATTTTCAGTGCTATGGGAGCGCAGAACTGACATCTGGCATGCCAGCCTATCCCCTTCCTTCTTTTATGTCCTGTCAAGGTATTCCGGATTTTCCTGCAACGCCATATTGTATGCAATGTTTGTCAGCCTGTCGGCCTCTTTGTTTTCTTCCCGGGGGATCCACTTGATCTCAATATCAGAAAACTTTGACTTTAGCAGCAATACTTGTTTATAAAGAGGGATAATTCTTTCTCCCTTCACCTTGTATATGCCATTCAATTGGTTGACAATGAGCTTGGAATCGCTCTTTATCTCGACTTTTTCTGAAACGAGATTGTTGGCAACGAGCCACTCCAGCGCCCTTGCTAGCGCCGTGTATTCGGCGACGTTGTTTGTAGAATCCTTTGAAAAGGGTTCCCCGGCGACGCCGTAGCTGTTGTACATAGTCCTGCCGTTACTCCTTATGATGAAAGCATAACACGCGATGCCCCCTGGGTTTATCGGCTGGCACAGGCCGTCAATATTGACTTGTATCAACGAGAATCATTGATTGCTCGTGGATATGTCCATATCGGCTATGTGATGTCTTAGAAGATTCTTCGATATCATTCAAATAATAGCTTGCCATAGAAAAAACGCAAGGAACCATGAGCATCGATCTTGCCTTTATAGGAACTTCAATTGGATTTGGCGGCGTAGCGGGCTTTCTGATTGGCTACGCGGTTAAAAAGGCGATAAAGATCATGATGATAATAATCGGGCTGTTCTTTGCTGCGCTGGCATATCTGAACTACCAGGGCATTATGACAATTAACTGGGACAAGCTGGGCGCAACGGCAACAGGTGCTACCACTGGGCTTGGGAATGCAACCGGTCAGATAGCAGGAATTTCCGATCAAGTTACTCCCACATTGATAAACTTTGGAATTCCTCTCACGGGGAGCTTTGCGGCCGCCTTTGTTTTCGGATTCATGAAAGGATAACTGACTGTGAACTTAATTAAAGCAATTTGTAAATTTAGCAGCTGTCGACGCCTTATCTTTTTGCAACTGCAAACAGGGCAGTGACTCTATCAGACACATACGGGAGCAAGAGCAAGACAGAGTTGATAGAGGAGGTAATGCGCCTCAATAAGGAACTGAGGGCGAGGAATGAAGAGATCGCGATGCTGAAAAAGAGGCTCCTGCTCTACAAGTCGATAAAATAAA
>CBQWHN010000063.1:0-6502 GCA_967728685.1 uncultured Nitrososphaera sp. | reverse complement strand
CTACTATTATCGCTCTTTTCCGTCTCAATTGGTACTGCCATCAGCCCATCGCCTGCAAAGCCGAAGGCAGAATCAGAATAACCTCCAATGTTACTGATTCTAATGGTACTGCCAAATGAGTTGCCATGGTCAGTGCTTTTCTTGAAATAGATGTTCTGATCAGGACTATTATTTTGCCATAAAATGTAGACATTATCGCCATCAGCCTTTATAGAAGAAAGCTGAGAGCCTACGGACCATATATCATCGGCATCTGCGTTTGGTACTGAGTAAATTATCGAAGACGCGATAAGTGCGATGACAAGAATTAGACCAATGATGATGGTGATTCCGTGATAGGGCATGGAATGATAATGACCAAACACGGAGAATCTACTACCCGCGATCTCCCTTCGGAACAGATATACCTTTTGAAACTTGTGGTTCTAATAACATGTTGTCCAATTGTTATTTTGCTTTTGAGCCTTTGTTTATCGGATTTCCTAACTGCTCATGCAAACGAAAATTGGACCCGGACCCATAAAGGGTTCGGGCCCATGACGGGCCCAGAGGGACTCGAACCCTCGACCAACTGCTCCGCAGGCAGCCATTCTATCCAAGCTGAACTATGGGCCCAGTATAACGACTTTTTCCAGTCCTTAATTAAAACCTAGTAGCTAGCCAGCGGCCTTTATCGCCGCGTCAGCGTTGGCACTGTCTGTAAGTGACTTCGTCAGTAAATCGGACGACTTCTCGTACTCACGCTGGTCGCCAGACATAAGGTAGTTGCGGAAGTGCTCATTGCTTTGTTTTTCCGAACTGATCGCGCTTGCAAGGTAGCCCTGAGCCTCTTTGTATCGTTCCGGTGTGTCTAGAGCCTCTGCCCTGTCTATGAGTTCTTGGTACTTTGGTAGGTACTGGTCTATGACAGATATCATTGTGCTGTTGTCATACTTTCTTGTCAGCCATTTGCCTTCCTCTACCTGGTACTCTTGGGTCAGCGTATTAACACTAATGACTATTTTCTCAAAACCGCGCTTGAACTCGTTGTTCCTCGCCGTCGACACCTGTAAAGCAATCATGAAACCAACTAGCACTGCGATTGCAGCGATCCCTGCAATGGTGATTATGCGACTTGTCTGCTTTCTCCCCATCTGTCTTGGGGGGGTGCCAAAGAACAAAATAAATGCTTTTACAGCATTTTTACAAGTTACATTCTGCTTGACTTGCCGAATTGGTTGGCCACAAATCAAGAAATTTGATGGGTTCGTCACCTTAAGGTTCATCGCCTCTGTTCATCTTATTGCTCTTGATTATTCCCGCGAGGTTGATTCTCGTCAGTTCTAATTTCTGCAATCAAACGATCACCAGCTATAAATAGTTGATAACCGTATAATTTTTAGTGCAACTAAATGACTTCTGGAAAATTCTTCAATAAGGGCGTCATGACGAAAGATACTCCGCACATAGGTTACGTAGTAAGAGAGACAGATGACAAGATTGTTGTTTTTGGTGAAAAGGACGCTAGGTATGATATACCAAAGTCTAATGTCAGTTTCGTGAGCAGAAACGTCTTGATTGATCTTCCTGCTAAGGAGCTAGTAGTCTACAAGACGCCTAGGGATGCCCCGCTTCCAACTGATAAAGAAGTAATAGGTCCAGATGCTGAACCGGTGGATCTCGCAACCTATGAAGGAAAGTACCCAAAATCACTATTCAACAAAGGTGTGAGGACGCAAGATGAAGACCATGTTGGACATGTCATGATGGAAACTGACGATAAGATTATTGTCTACGGACATCATGATTATAGATTCGACATACCAAAATCCAGAATAATAGCGGTTGGCCGAAACGTCATTATTGACATGAAATACAATGATGTTTTCAAATACAAGGTCGATAGAGACTCTCCGCTGCCCACAGGCGAGCCTGTAGAAAAAATTGCAGAATATCACTAATCATTAATCATCATACGCGACAAATAAAGAACTTTGGCTACTGGAACCAGATAGCAGATTGTTTGCGGCTGTTCGCTCATAGCGTTCCAAGCTCGCCAAGGACCGCATTCTGTAAAAGGAGTTTGTAAGTTGTCGCGTCTCGGTGATAATACAACGTCAAATAAATCACCAATTTCGCAACATGTTTTTACAAACAAGTATTATATGGCAATTTGGCGAATTGAGGCAGAATTGGCCGAGGATCACGCAGAGCCAGACACTAAAAAGTCGATAGCACAGCCTCCGCTGAATCTCCTTTTCAACCCATCACTTCTGGTGAGAAAGGACATCTGGAACGTTGATGTCACGCTATTGCTTGAAATGCTCCTGCGGCTCATCACCGCCACTGGGAACAAGGATCTCCGCATGTGCGGCATTGCAGCTCTGTCATCATCCATGATATACCGTCTAAAGGTGGAAAGCATATTTGCGCTTGAAAAAATTGCAATGCAGAGGAAAGGCGTTGACGATCCGAACAATCAGCTACCAATACCTCAGCTCAACCCTGTTGAGCTCCCATTCAGGATTGAATCCACTTATCCAGTATCAGTGGAAGACCTCCTTCACATGCTGGAAAACATGATAATGGAGCTCGCAAATCCACGGCCGAGAAAGAAGCAACTGGAGCTCGAGCCCGTCCAAGGCTTTGATTTCGACCAGTTTCTCGTCAAGTTTGAACAAATAATCCAGCGCTACGAGGACATGATCCTCGACATTTTAAGTGCAGATGGCATCCTGATGTTCCAGACGCTGGTGGCCAAGATGGAGCCGGTTGAAACTGCAAGGTGCTTTATTGCAATGCTTTATCTTGCAATGAAGGGCAAGATCGAGCTTGACCAGCAGGAAGACTCGGACGACGTCAAGATAACATTTGTCAAGCAACAGCAGTAATAAATAAAGCGATTATTTCATAACTATCAGCTTGCGCGACTCGCTTCCAGAAGATGAAATTGCCGCAAGGATAGAGGCGGCGCTCTACTCTGCCGGCAGGCCTCTCTCAGTGGAGGAGTTGATAAGGGCGTCTGGCACAAATTCTAAGGAAAAGACGCAGCGAGTTGTGAACGAACTTGTCAAAAAAACGAAGTCTACGTTCAAGGCAATTGAGATAGCGCAGCTGGAAGACGGTACATACGTGTTCCAGCTCAGGCCGGAATATGCCCCGCTCGTAAGAAAGTTCGCGCAACACCCGCTGATCGCATCAGCCGCGCTAAAGACACTTTCTTATATTGCGTACGAGCAACCGGTGACCTCAAAGAGGCTTGTGCAGATTAGAGGTAGCCAGGTCTATTCACACATCAAAATATTGGAACAGTTGCAGTTTGTCGAGCACGAAAGTCTCGGAAGGCTCAAAGTCTACCGCACGACTCCCAAGTTTCAGAACTATTTTGGCATAACAGACCTTAACGCGATGAAGAGCAAATTGGTCGCAACCACCAACAAACAGTCGCCGCCTTCGATGCGCGTTACAAGCCAGCCTCAATCTCCAGAAAAGTCTTAATTAGAGTGGGAAATTACCTACTGCACTGCTATGCGAAAATCGATAGAGAACCTTGCAGGACGCAAGTTGACAGGCGGACGCAAGATTGCCTCGAGAGGAAGGCGCAAGTTTGAGATTGATAGGTATCCAAATGAAGCTGTGGTCGGCCCGACCCAGATTGTTGTAAGAAGGATAAGGGGCAACAATGTGAAAGCAGCATTCAAGACTGCCGAGTTTGCCAACGTTATCGACAAGGAAGCCAAGAAGGTGACAAAGTCCAAGATCCTAAAAGTGACAAAGAACCCTGCAAACAGAGACTACGAAAGAAGGGGTGTCATTAGCAAGGGCGCCTTGATCGAGACTGAAAGCGGGACTGCAGTAGTGGTCTCCAGGCCTGGGCAAGATGCAGTAGTGAACGCAGTTCTGGTAAAGACGCCAGCAAAAACATCATAATTGTTCGATAACCGCTAAGAGCCAACAAGGTTTTTCCTTTCTGTGGACGTGTCGTGGGATGGTCCTGACTCAAAGGACAGGACAACCTGCCCGTACCCAGTGGACTTTGTGCGCAACCCGGGCCAGCCGAGACGCTCAATTCATTTGAATCCGGAAAGCTCTTGCTGCCGGCACATGTCGGGTGCGGCGTAAGACTGGTCTCAGCCAGACTAGTTAACGATGCAAAGACTGAAAACCTTGAGAAGGTAGAGAGTTCAAGCATGCTAAAGCACAAAGCATTTCTCACTACCAGACTGACGCAGGACACCAAGCTACCCGGCAAGTGGACTGGCGAGCTGAGCATTCCGTCTAGCTGGATGGAAGGGGGCACCAAAACATACGAGAGAACGGGGCAGCAAGCCCCAACAATGAAAAGACCTTCTACGTCCTTGGGATGACGTACATGCTTGACAGCGGCAACAAATGTACCGCTTACTTTAACTCAAGACGCTTTTCACCGGCAGGCGGGGCCAAAAGCAGTGATGCAGCTCACTTGATATTGTTTATAAAAGCCTCGAAATATACGGGCATTGAAACTTGAAAGACTACGATCACGTTGTGCTGTGGCTTGACTACTTTAACAAGAACCTCAAGAGGCGGCAGGGCCGCAAGGTAAATCGAGACCAGGCAGTATTTGATCCGACAGTGCAAGAGCTCGCAGAAGCCGCTAAAGCCGCGGGCTTCCTGTTCTCGGATCAGGAAGTGAACAACGGAGCGAGGTTCCCGAGAAGATCATTTGTCAAGTCTGGCTACGTGATGGTTGCAAAAAAAGAAGGCGTCAAAAAGTCGAAGGTAATCGACGAGGTGGCCGACAAGATGGTACAGAAAAGAAACCGGCAAAAATCCGGTAAGAAATGAAATTTTTAGATTGCAAAAAGTTTCTGTGCACATGCCCGAATCTTGTTAATCGAAATACAAATAATATTTGACAGAAGCGAATGATAGCAAGTGGCACGCCTATGTCGCTTACCAACGTGGGGGAGATCGGAGAAATATTGCATCTGGCAAAAAGTGGAAGGTTGATAGTTAAACTCAACGCGTCGAGCGCTGGTGTTCGTGCCGGCGAACTACTCGTTGACGGGTCGGGCAAAAGAGTGGGCAAGGTTATAGAGTTGATTGGTCCAGTGAGCGCTCCGTACGCATCAGTCATACCGATGACTGATAGGACGAGCAGGCTTGTCGGGTCCAAGGTTTTCAGCGGAGGTTTTGTTAAAACGTCTCGCAGTCAGGGCAAAAGCTCTGGTCGCTATAAGAGAAGGCAAAGACAATGACATCTGCAGAATACTACACCGAATGCTCCGAGTGCGGTGCAAACCTTATTCAGGACCATAGTAAGGGCGAATACATCTGCGAAAAATGCGGCTGTGTCGTAATGGACCAGGTCGAAGACTTTGGTCGCGAGTCAAACGCTACAGATTTTGAAGAAAAGTCGAAGAATACTAGGGCAAGCGGCTCCACTAGTTTTGCCTTACACGATTATGGATTGAGAACAGAGATTGCCTACGGATCAAAGGACTATGCCGGTAAGTCGATTGACTCCCAGATGGCCGAGACTATGAATAACATCCGCAAGTGGCACATCCGAAGCAGGATAGTCTCGCCACAAGAGCGACGACTCTCGAACGTTCTTACAAAGATAAATGAGACGTGCGCGGTATTGTCCTTTCCAAAACTTCTCGTCGAGACATCGGCGGTGCTCTACCGCAACTTTGAGAGCAATTGCGAGGCAAAGGGTAAGTCTATTGCCTGCATGGCCGCAGCGACTATCTACCTTGCATGCAAGAAGTGCTCGGTGGTGCGCTCGTTGGAAGAGATCGTGGTAGCAACCGGCGTAACCGACCAGGATAGATCCAGCGTCAAGCTGGCGTCAAAGTACTATAGAATGATGGTTATGGAGATGGGAGTGTTTACAGAGCAGCTGCCGGCAGCGGTTAATGGCGCGCCCCAATCTGCACAGGTACAGGCTATCACACTCGCCATTGACCACTATATCTCGAAACTCGTCAACATGGCCAAGATCGACACAAAGGTAGAAAGGCTAGCAGTAGAGATAGCTCACAAGACTGACGATCACCTACTGGCGGATGGCAAAGCACCAAACGGCCTCGCCGCTGCATACATCTACATCGCTTCGATGCTTCTCGGTGTTAACATCCTTCAGCGCGATGTATCAAGTCTATCCGGCGTTACCGAAGTGACCATAAGGAACAGGTGCAAGGATATCCTCACCGGCTTCAAAATGATAGTGACAGTAAGGCCACAACAGGCTAGACCCGGCTTTGCAGCATAATTGTTTAAAAAGGAGAAAAACTATAAACTGGCAACATGCTGTGTAGGGCCTGCGGGGCGGATATGATCGCAACTGAGTACTGTTCGTCCTGCAACGAAGCGGTGCTATGGAAGTGCTCTAGCTGCGAAAAGGAAAACGACAAGTCAGTGCATACTTATCATCCTCGAAGGCAAGAGTCCTCAAAGACGGTTTCTGTTGTCAGTACACTTGTCGGTCTCGCTTCGGGCCTTTACGTAATGGCACCAGTTTGATCACTCGAGTTTT
>CBQWHN010000062.1:0-6599 GCA_967728685.1 uncultured Nitrososphaera sp. | reverse complement strand
GGACCTGAAACGACCACAAGCTCCGAGTCCAGTCTGTCTTGCAATTTTCGATGTGCTTCAATGGTCTTCTCAATGAGGTATTCGCCGGCATCGGTGCCTCCAATGCTGGCTACAAACGTATTCTTGGTAAAGCCAAACCGCCTGCGTAAGGCGTCGCGGCCGATGCTTGCCTGCCTCACTATCGGGCCCACATGGCGAACATTGGCGCTGTCGTCTCCGATGTCAGGAATGATGACGTAGTCGCACGCCCGCATCATTTTCTGCATTGACTTGTTCATCTTTTTCTCTATTATTGACGCCGGACCGCTCGTGAAGTGTGTCTCTGTCACGTCGGTTATCAGCACCCGCTTGCGGCCCATTTCCTCGCCAATTGCGATGGAAGCGAAATCCTCGTCGCTTACGATCAGCCCATCGCGCTTGTCCAGGAGATCTTTCGCAATCTCCTTACATTTTTTGTAATACGAGTAATAGTCCATGAGCCACTTGAAAGAGTGCCGCAGTTGGCCGGATTTCACTACGAATTGTTCAGGCCGATAGACATCCAGTGCGTTGAAACCCTTCCTTGCAAGCAGGCTTGCCGCGCCCTCGCCGCTGACAAACATGATGTCTGTTTTCAATTGCTCAGCAATTGCTACATCTCGAGTCGCGTGCCCAAGCCCGATCGGGCTCGTGAAAAAGGTAATCACGTTGTAATCAGCTTTACGTGGTCCATCTTTTTGTTCGACTGGAATTTTTTCGTCATGTCCTTTATTTCCTCCGCGGCGCCTCTTAGCAGGAAAATTTCAAGGCATCTGTCTCCGTCTATCTTGTTGTGTATATGTGTTGTTATGAGCTTATCATAGTCGTGTCCCATTTCCGTTACCTGATCATCAGACTTTTCGTTGTGTATGGCCAGCAGCACCGCGAAAAGGCGGCCGAACAAATTCTGCCGGTCCTTTTCTTCGGCCAGCAAATTTCTGATGCCGGCCCGGACAATTTCTGATCTGCCGGAAAAGCCAAGGGCCTTTTGCAGCTTGTCTATCTCAGTCAGTATGTCCTCATTGAGTGAAACGCTAACAATGGTCAACGCTGTGTAATATTATTAAGATGCTTATAAGTAATTCCATATTTGTTATTAACATAACTATATATTCTTAATAATTCAATATGGAGTTCAGTGAACCATACCAGAGCTGCACTTGCGGCCATTGCAATTGTGATCCCGCTTGCCATGCTGGCTACCACATATACCGGCGGTGGTTCAACGCATCAGATCAACCAGAAGCAAGATAAGGTCACAGTCGTTGCTTCATTTTATCCGCTTTACGAATTTACCTCCCGCGTGGGCGGCGACAGGGTAAAAGTCTCCAGCCTTGTGCCGGCCGGCGTAGAGCCCCACGATTGGGAGCCTACACCGCAGGATCGGTTAAGGGTGCAGTCGGCCAGCATGCTCGTCATCAACGGTGCCGGCCTTGAAAGCTGGGCTCATGATGTCGAAGCCAATGCAGTTATCAATACCAGCCAAGGAATTGATCACGGAGCTAACCCGCATATCTGGCTCGATCCTGTGTTTGCAAAGCACCAGGTGGAAAAGATCCGCGATGCGCTGATCGTTGCAGATCCCGATAACACAGATTATTACAATGGAAATGCCAATAGTTTTTTGGCAGAACTCAGCCAGCTTGACGCCTTCATAAAACTACAACTTGCTGACTGTGAAAAATCGGACTTCATAGCATTCCATGACGCCTTTGCCTACTTTGCTGCAAGGTATGGCCTGACGCAGCATGCCATACATGACGTTTCGCCGGAGGGCGATATATTGCCCCAGAAGATAGAGCAGGTCATCAGTCTTGCCAACCAGCTTGGCATCAATGTGATTTACTCGGAAGACCTCATCGACAGCCGCTTGGCAGACACCATCGCCGGAGAGATCCCCGGCGGACGGGTGCTTGTGCTGAGCCCGGTGGAAGGAATTGAGCAGGAAGAGCAAGACGCCGGCATCGGCTACATCGACAAGATGAGAGAGAACATAGCGAATCTGAAGGCGGGGCTTGAATGCAAGTAATAGAGATAGACAAGCTGTCATACGCGTATTCCGGCAGCCTAGTGCTGGACAACATCTCGTTCTCTATAAACGAGGGAGACCTGCTTGGCATGATAGGCCCAAACGGTGCCGGCAAGACCACGCTCTTTTCCTGCATGCTGGGTCTGCTCGGCGGCTACACCGGCACGATCAAGATCTTTGGCCAAGATATCAAAAATGACGGCAAGGCGCTCAAGAGCATCGGTTACATACCGCAGAGAAAGACGATCGAACAGAACTTCCCGGCCACGGTGGAGGAGATCGTGTCGCTCGGGATTACTAGCGGCAAGATATCAAAGAACAAGATAAATTCCGCGCTTGACACCGTTGGCTTGCTTGACCAAAAGGACAGGAGGGTGGGCGAACTGTCCGGTGGCCAGCAGCAACGCGTGCTTATCGCAAAGGCAATTGTCAACGACCCGAAGCTCCTAATACTTGACGAGCCGGCGACAGGCATCGACCTTGAAACGCAAAACAAGTTCTACGCGCTTTTGAAAAAATTGAATCAGGAAAAAAAGATCACGATAATCTGGGCATCGCATGACCTTGACGCGGTCAACAGGACTGCCAGCAGCGTGGCGTGCATCAACCGCTCGATGTTCTTCCACGGCAAGACCCACGAGTTCTTTGAAAACCCGGACCTGCTCAAAGCGTACTCCGAGTCAAGCATGCAGGCGCACATGCACTTGCACGACCACAATCATGGGGCGATGTAGATGGTCCTTGAAGTACTAGAACTCGGTTTCATGCAGCGTGCCCTTATCGCCGGAGTCGCCATCGCGATAACGACATCGGTGATCGGACTCTTTCTTGTGCTAAGGCGCAACTCGCTCTTTGGCGACGCTCTCTCTCACGTGGCATTTGGCGGCATCGCTGTGGGTCTGGTTGCCAACGTTTACCCGTTGTGGACCGGCGTCGCGTTCTCCGTGCTGGGAGCACTTGGCATCACAAAGTTGCGCCGGTCTGCCAAGATACCGGCTGATGCCACAGTCGCCATATTGCTGGCGTCCGGCCTGGCGCTGGGCCTAGTGCTTTTCAGCCTATCAGGCCAGCTTTTTAACATATCAAGCTACCTTTTTGGGAGCATATTGGTAGTCAGCATAGAGGACACGCTTGCTATCCTTGCAATGGCAGGCGCTATTCTGGCCATAGTCATCTTGCTGTACAGGCAGCTTCTGTACGTAACGTTTGACGAAGAGCAGGCAAAGGTCAGCGGCCTCCAGATTTCAAAGCTGAACTACCTTTTCGTGGTGCTTGCAAGCGTGGCCGTCATCGTGTCGATGAGGCTTGTCGGCATCCTGCTTGTATCGGCACTTATCGTGATCCCCAACATCACCGCGCTCTTGCTTGGCAAGGGCTTCAAGAAAACTGCGCTTATCTCAGTTGGGATATCAATATTTTCAGTGGTAACCGGAATTGCAGTTTCGTATGCTGCAAACCTCCCCCCTGCCGCGACGATAGTTATTGTTTCGATCGTGATGCTGCTAGCAACGCTTGCAGCTAAATATTTGTCAAAGAAACAGATGGAAGAAAAATTGGAAGCGGCTAGAAGCTGAAATCTCCGCCGCCAAAGTCTCCGCCGCCGAAATCGCCACCTCCAGCGTCTCCGCCGGCATCGCCGCCGCTGCCGTCTGCAGCTGCGCCTGCATCTAATCCAGTGTCGCCGGCAAATCCTGTTTCCGCCGGGCTCATCGCCATCCCCATCAGGGACATCATGGACATGAAGAACATCGCGTTCATAATGCCTGAGAACAGCATCATTGGTATCCACATCCTGTTGTTGTCCATATAAGACTGGAGCTGTTGGGTCTGGCCGCTCTGGTACCACTGCTGCATCTGCTGCGCCTGCTTTTCAAGCTCTAGCTTCTTTGCGTTGAGAAGTTGCAGGCCAGTATGGCTGACTGAAAATTCCAGTTTCTTGCCACCGAAGATTTTCTTCTTTTCTTCGCCAATTACTAGCCTCTGCGCCACCAGATCATTTACGATTAGCTCTACTTCGGCCTTGTCCAACTTCGTAACCTTGGTTATTTTGTCAATTGTCTTGACTCCTCTCGAGATCGCGTCCAGCACCATGAAGTGGTTCGGACTTTCGTTGACTCGAATGCCTGACATTTCAATAGTATTATGTGCAATGCAGTATTTTAAATGATCTTTAAACGGTAGTTGAAAGGCAGGAATCACGCGATATCTGTCGACATTAATGAAAGTGAGTTTATCATTAAAGGATGACAAAAAGTAAAGAGGAAGTTAGCCCGAGCCGCAGCCGCTAAAGCCGCACTCGATGCAGACGTTGCACCCTTCGGTGATTATCAGCTTGGCGTTGCATGTAGGGCAGCGGTCCTCGTTTGCGTCCATCATAGTCATCTGCATCACCTGCTGTGGAGCTGGCTTTTTCGCTGCTGCCGGAATTTCTTGAGGCGGCACTGCCTTTGGCACCGGCTTGTCCTCTTCCACTCCTGATTCCTTGAATATCTTTTGCATCTGCTCTAGGACGTATGGCTCTCTGATGTAGTGGTCTACATAATCTGCCACGTACCTGGTTGGCTTTACGGCAAACGCCTTTTCACCAGTGTTCTTGCCGGTGATGTGTAGCACCTGCTCGTGGCGCGAGCCGTCTCTGAATACCGTAACGCCCTTCAGTCCAAGCTCGTGCGACAACAGGTATGCGCACTTGACGTCCTCTGCCGTTACGTCCCCTGGCATGTTGATTGTCTTTGCAATGGCGTTGCTGATCCATTTCTGCCACACTCCCTGAGCCATCACGTGGTCGGTCCAGTGTATGTCTATTGCAGTCACAAATATGCGCTGCATCCACTCGGGGATTTCTGCGAGTCCACGTACAGAGCCATAGTTGTTTGCAACCTTGGTCAGTATCTCGTCGGTGTAGAGATTGTTCTCCTTTAGCATGTTCTCAAACACTTTGTCAGTGTAGAAGAACCGGCCTACAGTCACGCGCTTTTCATACACAAGAGCAAACACCGGCTCGACGCCGTTTGCAGTATCGGCGATCATGGACAGTGTGCCCGTAGGCGCAATCGTCGATGTCCACGAGTTGCGGATGCCGTGCTTCTTTATCTTTTCAATGAGGGTGTCCCAGTCGTAGAAGTGGGTCTCCTTTGGCAGCTCGTAATAGCCTGCCACCGGGATGCGCCCTTGCACATAGTCGCTGTCCTTGAACATCGAAAAGGGTCCGCGCGCCTTTGCGATGGCAACGCTCTCTTCCATGCTGTAGTACGATACGGCTTCTGCAAGCTTGTTCATGAACTCATAGCCGTCCTTGGAATTGTAAGGAACCTTGAGCAGGAACAAGAGATCTGCAATGCCCATGATGCCAAGGCCGATCCTCCTTGTCTCCTTGGTCGCAATTTTGATTTCCTCGACAGGGTATTTGTTCATGTCGATGATGTTGTCAAGGAATCTTGTCGATAGCCTGATCGCCTGCTCGTAGCGCTGCCAGTCAAATTCGAACGCGCCATCGGCTTTGCGCTTGACAAAGTTCGCCAAGTTGATTGATCCAAGGTTGCACGATTCGTACGGGTACAGCGACTGCTCGCCGCATGGGTTTGTCGCGCGCAACGGGCCGTGTCTTGCGCTGATTAGCGGATTGTACTTGTTGATATTGTCGAAGAATATCACTCCCGGCTCTGCGCTCTTCCATGCGCTCAGCGCGATCAGGTCGATCAGTTGCTGCGCGTCGATCTGCCTCATCGGCTCCTTTGTCCTTGGGCTGCGCAGTGCGTACTTGTGGTTGCCTTCTTTGTTCACAAGAGTCTGCCAAAAATCTTCCCAGATCCCCACGCTCACGTTAAAGTTCTCAAAGACACCCGGCTTTGTCTTGGCGGTTACGAATTTTTCGATGTCCGGGTGCCAGGCTTCGAGGATGCCCATGTTGGCTCCGCGGCGCTTGCCTCCCTGCTTGACCACGTCTGTGATGGTGTCGATAATTCGCATGAACGATGTCGGGCCCGACGCGACGCCTGACGTCGACGCGACAATGTCGCCCTCCGGTCGCAGATCGGAATAATTGATTCCAACCCCGCCACCTGACTTGAAGATCATCGCAGCGTCAGTCGACGCCTTCATGATGCCGGCCATATCGTCTGGCATGTCAAGCACAAAGCACGCGGATAGCTGGCCTAGCCTTGCGCCGGCGTTCATCAGCGTTGGAGTATTTGGAAGGAAGTCCCTTGATACCATAAGGCTGTAGTATTCCCAGATCCGCTCCCCGTACTGCTCCATCTTGTTCTCTGCTATCATCCTGAGCACCTCCTTGAAGCTGATCTTCATCTGCCCGTGCTGTGCGCAGTAAACATAGTGGCGTATCATTGCTTCAAAGTGGTACTTGTTCAAGTAATAGTCGCCAACATGCAGCTTGTTGTCAAAGTCGTCTAGCTTGCCGTAGTAGCGCTCAGCCTCTTCGATGTTCTGAGTGTGGCCGCCCGCTTGATTGAAAATAGCTGGGTCATGCAGGACATCTGCAACTGCCACGAGTATGGCAACCCTCTCAAACATCTGCTTGGGACCCTCAATGATT
>CBQWHN010000061.1:0-6626 GCA_967728685.1 uncultured Nitrososphaera sp. | reverse complement strand
TTGAATTGGGAATAGACGAAAAAGATTGCAACGGCAGCAATAATTATTGACGCGGCTAGAATTGCCTTGTTCAACGCCATGAAAATATCACTTCATCATCTAATAATCTTTTGCCCGAATGAAAAATTGGGGGCAATGCGATCTTATCTGCTTATGTAGGGCGCGCTCAACTCGAGCTGCGGCACTTCTAGGAATTCGACCAAACGTGTGTAATATAGCAGGAATTCTCTTCCCTTGTCGGTTGTCCGATACACCACACCGTCTTGTGACGCGTCCTCCGATATGAGTCTCTTTCCGATTAGCTCGCTCAGATAGAGATGCACCTGCTCGTAGCTGAGGTTTGCTTTGTACATGATGTGGGTTTTCTTTATTCCCGAAGTGGCAAGAGCTAACACGTCGCCCATTATCTGGATTTTTCCTCTGTTGTTTTTGCGTTCAGACATCATTTCTGCATTTATTGGAGACCATAGGATAAATTAGGAGCGTGGCGTTTCAGGCGCTTGGAACGGCCGTTCCACCGAATCATATTGCAGAATCTTAGCGTAGCGGATGCTGGTTTTCGCTTATCGTATATTGTCTGTCGCGCCAACTAACCGCTCCTTTCTTTCTGGCAACGGCTATTGCCGATAGAAAGCCAAATGAGATCAATGCACCACTCAGCGGCGAGGCAAGAGCATACGCGGGGCTTTCGAATACCCCGAACCAGCACTGGACAGCTGTAGTAGTAACTATCAACGCAATTGCTCCTAGCTGCAGACCAAGCAGGATTTGGAAAGAAATATTGTTGGCAAGAGTGGCTGCAGGTAGGTACGGCAAAAGGGCAAAAGGCACAAACAGGATAAACAAGACCGCGACAGCCATCATGTATGCGCCGGACCTGTTCTGGTAATAGACCGATACCATAAGCCGGCGGAGGCCGTGCCACAGCGTCGGCAGATCTCGCGCCCACACGGCTTCTATCTGGCTCTCTCCCCTCACCATTTTCATTCGGAACCTACCTTCCTTGACCTTGCCTCCAAGCGCCCCGTCTTCTACCAGCTCCTGCCTAACGCCCCGGTGAGTTCCAACTGCCTCGTACGTACTTCTCGTTATTATGAAAAAACTGCCAAAAAAATAGCCCGTACGGGTGTTTGGGTCATTGACGCGCAGAGGTGAAAAGCGGGTATGCAGAAATGTTGCCAGGCCTGGCAGAGTTATCTTTGTCCAGAAGTCGTTGCATACGAGCTTGGGCACAGCCGTCAGCGCGTCAAGGTTCTCGGACACTAGGTGTCCAACTGCAAGCGACATTGCAGACGGTGCGTGCTGCGTGTCTGCATCTGTAAACAGCAGCACGTCACCTTTTGCCTGCAAGTATCCTTCATGACAAGCCCAATTCTTGCCGGCCCAACCCTCCGGCTTTGGCGGCGCATTGATGGACACAACCCTAGAATCCTTGGTCGCGTATTCTCTTATTATTTCCCCTGTCCTATCGGTGGACGAGTCATTGATTGCAATTATCTCAAAATTGGCATAGTCCTGAGCTAGCAGGCTGTCAAGGCAGCGCGCAATGTAGTTCTCTTCGTTCCTGGCAGGAAGGATTACGCTTAGCCTGGGCGAGTGGGTCACGCCTGAACGATCAAACGACTCCAGTCTCGGAGCCTTTCTGAAAGACTTGCTCATGTATGCAAGGAAGTAGATCCACACGCCAGATATGCCGGCCATTATCGCTGCGATCACCAGGTTTGCCACCGTGAAGGCAAGCTCCATTGCGTTACGTAGCAAGAAATAGGTTATTTATTCGACTGCTTTTGCGATTCTTTCCAAGGCTTCCTCTGTCCCTTCCGCGATATGTTTTTTCACCATTCCGGAGAACATACCAAGAAACCCTGAGAGTTTGATTTCCCAGACAACTTCGATCTTGGTCTTGTCGCCTGAGGGAATAATAGAAACTACCTTGGTGCCTTTCATCGGGCCTTCTGTTATCATTATTTGCACCGATTTTTTGGGATTGAGCACCACTGTCTGGAGGCACTTTGAATCCCTGAACGCGATTGTGACTTCGCGCTCAATTGTGTTGCCGGTCTTACTGATGTTCTTCACGGTTTTGGTTCCGTGCCAGTACTCAGGCTCGTGGTCAACATCTGAAACAATATTCCACACTCGGTCGAGCGGAGCAGATACCTCCCGGCTTGCATTGATCGTCGTCATCGACTTGCATTTCCCGCTAGCGATATATCTGCCAATCTCAGAATCTCTTAGTTTATATTAGGCCAGCCTAATTAGGCAGACCTAACTATGAAGATTCCTGGCCTTGCATCCATAATAATTTCTGCGATTCTGGCCTTTGTCGTAGCGGGGACAGCTTTTGCCCAGAACGAAGAACATGTGAATTTTGTTGCTAACATCGAATTCATAAAGGGGCATCTCGAGCAGGCCGTTGCCAACAAACAAGGAAACAACACTTCGTTGGCTAAAGCTCATTCAAGCCACCCCATTGCGGAGCACTATTCTCTCATTGAAGAAGAAGTGAAAGAGCACAATGCAACACTTAACACGGAGCTGAAAAACTCCTTGACAGGCCTAGCTGGCAAAGTAGATACACTTTCAGCTTCTGAATTCAAGAGCACGGTAGATAAGCTTGATGCCATGCTGGACGAAGCAAATGAGTCCGTCATAGCCGCGACTGAAAGGAACGACTCAAAATTCAATGCGGCAGTCATCATATCGCTCCTTGAAACTGCTGAACGCGAATACGAAGAGGCAGTGGTGAACGGCACCATAGAAGAAACGGTCGAGTATCAGGATGCCACCGGCTTTATCAGCAGATCCAAGGCGGTATATGATACAATCAAGGCAGCTGTTCCAACACACGAGGACGAAGAAATAACAGAATTCTTTGAGCTACTTGACACACACATGGAGGCAAAGGCAGATTCCAAGGAAGTAAAAACTGTGATTGGTGGCATCATCCACGAGCTCGAAGTTGCATTTGAGTTTGAAGCCGAAGCGAAACCACTTGATGGATGGGGCTACATCGAAAAGATAAGGGAGCTGCTTGACCAGTCGCTGCAAGAATATCAAAAAGGGGAATATCAGAAGGCAAGATCGCTTGCCGTTGAGGCATACTTAGATAACTATGAACATATTGAAGGGGACATTGAGCAAGACAATCCACAGCTCATGGAGAAGATAGAGCTTGAACTCAGGGTAGAGCTGACCAAGATGATAGACGACAGGAGGCCTGCAGCTGAAATCGAATCGCACATCGAAATAATAAAAGCCGACCTTGAAACTGCAAGAACGGTCGTCGTGCCAGAATTCCCCCTTGCAGCAGTAGTCCTTGCGTGCGTGACTTCAACAATTCTAGCTGGAACCTTATATGCCAGAAGGAAAGCGCTGCGCTCTATCTAAGTTCTCTTAATTTTTCTTCCTTTTTTGGCTGACTTACACTGCTTGCGCAGTCTGTTGCTCGCCTCTTAAGCTCCCAAACTGTGGTTTTTTACTGAGTTTGGTGGCTCGGCAGTAAGATCTTCGATCACCTTTGCAGACCGGCTTTTTGACATATACAACATTGGCCAATATCGCCTAGAAAATCTGTGATTCTTCTAACTAACGCATGCTCATTCTAGCAGTTTCATGGGGTTTGAGCTTGTCCCAGAACGCACCAAGCGTAATGCCAAGTAATCCCCAGAAAACGCTTATGGTGAACGCGCTCACGATTCTAAAGCTGATGACCAGATCCATCGGCGCGGTTATTTCATCGGGATTTGCCGGCATACCCAAATACGCTCCCGCCATGATAGCACAATAGACAGCGGGGATTATCAGCTTCTTTGCCTTCAGCGCTCCAACTTTGCGGTAGAGTAGCGCAAGCCCAAGTAGACTGAATCCCGATACTGCCAAGAACCCAAGATATAGGCTCTGCCGATAGTAGATTGTTTCGGGGTTTCCTACGCCTGGGGGGTTTGCCGGATACTTTAGGGCAGGCAACAGAAACAGTGCAAACCACATAATGCCGGCGATAATTAGTGCCTTCTTTTTGTTGTTCGAGCCGGGAACTGAGCCGCGGCTATATGCAAAAACTATTCCAAACAAGGAACCCAGCGAGAGTCCGAGAATAGTACCGGCGGCAATTTCACCCCCTCTCTGCCAGACCCGATAAGCTGCAAACTCCAACGGGTTGATTATTTCGCCGCTCCCTTCAGCATTTTGTGTCTCAAGTTCTATCGCGCGGTCGATGTACGGCTCGACTATGATCTGGTTCACTGCACCGAGGATTGTGCCGGCGATCGCACCCGAAATGAGGGTTATGGCAACAAAAGTAGTGGTTTTCATGCAAGATCAGAAAAGTCAGTGGCATGGCATTCCTGCGGCATGCCTCATGTCGTGGTAAAATTCATGGGGCCAGTTGTTTCCCGGATTGCCGCCGCTTCCGTCAGCTGGCGGAGAAAATCCAAGAACTTCTCCCTGGTCGAATCCCACCATAAAAACACCAAATGCAAGCACCGCAAGAAGAATACCCATTGCAGTTTTTGAAACACCTGTAGAAGACTTGGATGTGATCTGATTGCTTTGAGACATTCCATCTCAGATGGATGCGGGTATTATATAAAGAATCGGACGGTTTATCCAAGTCGCGCAGAATGAATAAATTCGCGGGAATGCTCTTGCTGAGCCAATGCACATGTACATCAAAGCTCTAGAAAAAGTTGCGAGTAGATACGCTCCAAGCAGAGTGCTTTCCTTCGATGTCGTACATGTGTTTGCCGCGCTGCAATTAATGAAAAACAATGGCAGGACAAGCAGGGACGCGATGTCTAGTAGCTTGACGCTTGGCGAAGGGTCCGTCAAGACGCTGGTAAAGCACATGAAGATGCACGGGCTTGTTCAGACTTCAAACGGCGGCACAAGAATGACGGCTAAGGGTAAAGGCATATGCGAAGGACTTTTGTCGGCCATGCCTTCTGAGCTGAGTCTGCCCAGATGTTCTGTTGCTCTTGGCAGGTTCAATTATGCAGTACTAGTCAGAGAATTCGGCTTTGCAGTCAGATCGGGCGTAGAACAGCGCGACGCGGCCATAAAGATGGGCGCGACGGGGGCTACCACTCTCGTAGTTAAAGAGGGCAAGTTTGTTATGCATGCAAGTACACATGACTCACTCAAGAAAGAGCCGCTGGTACGCAAGATGCTTGTAGAGAAGTTAAGGCCTGAAGACGGTGATGTAGTCATTATAGGGAGTGCAGATAACAGCGAAAAAACAGCAGAGCTCGCGGCTAAGAATGCGGCGCTATTTACGATATTTAGCCACGAGAAGCATCACTGAGCTTCCGCCCGCATTCCGTCCTGACTTAGTTTTCACCCTTCACTAACTCGTGACCGCGTCGGGATGTAGATCCCTTCTATGCGCTTCCATCTTGTCGATGTTATCAAATTTCTTGCCGCATACGTCACATTTTTTCCTGCCGCGCCGGCCGTAGAGGTAGTCAGCAAGCCTCATCAGGTAAATGCCAAAGCCCCGCATCGATAATTAATGTGCGTCGTCTCTTTAATAGCTAACCATACTTTGTTTCAAACCTCATATGACCCGGATTAATCGAGCACAAACACACTAATCTTTTTACGGTCCCGCTAATTATTCATTAGCGGGATAGCTGTCCGTGTCAAATGTACTGCAAAAGCTGGTGGGATTCTGGTACAGATATGAGAACCTCAACCTGAAGATAGCGTTTCTACTGATCTCGCTTCAGCTGGTACATCTCTACTGGTTGACTGCCGATGTCGTTGTCAAGCGGATAACGGGCGACAGCGCCTTTGGCTTGAATCCGAGCGGCCCGCTTTTATTGTTCTTTATAGGCATAGACTACATCGAGATCCCGGCACTGGTCGCCGGTCTGACATACTATGCATTGAGCATATACAAACATGAAAAGGGTTCAGCCAAGAACGCACTCTTGCTGGCGATGCTGGCGGTGCAGGTGTTCCATATTTTTTGGATCACCGATGAGGTAGTATATGACACATTCTTTGGGTCGGCCAGCGCGCTTGAAATCCCATACTATGCCGCCTGGATAGCGATACTGATAGACTACCTTGAGCTGCCCGTGATCGCCGACCTATTTTACAGAACCATCGTAAAAGGCGAACGCAGGTAGACTGGGGGCTTCGAGCAGGGACTCGGTGTCCAGATAATGGTTAATGTATATAACATTGAAACCAGCTACAGGCAAGGCGGGTGCGCCGCCGGCATTTATTGCCGAGGACCCCCCCTCCCCTGACGGTGCTCCATCTGTTATTAGCAGATTTTGCGAATCTTTCTCGATGTCAACAGCAGTACAAGCGGAAGCATCCAAACCGCAAAGAAAGATGCAAGAATGTAATCGCTGCAAGGCAGCTGGTGTTTCAAACCAGCCAATAGCCTTTGAAAAGATAGGACAAGACGAGGCCACAGGTAAGATCAAGTGGAAGCTGGTGGATGAAAATGGTGATGAGCATGTGCACAAGGGGACGTTGGCATTTGGGTCTCGGCGCAAGCGCATTGTGGACATTGCCACGGTGTCAGATGTCAGCGAAGCGAGAAAGCTGCTCGCGCTGGGCTGGGAATACAAGACTTCGTACCCTGCGACAATTGCAAACTTACCACACTATGT
>CBQWHN010000060.1:0-6668 GCA_967728685.1 uncultured Nitrososphaera sp. | reverse complement strand
TGAAGATAGCTGGGTCGTGCAGGACATCTGCGACTGCCACGAGTATGGCAACCCTCTCAAACATCTGCTTGGGACCCTCAATGATTTCGTTGTTGCTGTCCCTCAGCAAATAGCGCGCCGCCAGCACCCTCAGGGAATTGATGTCAAACGCCTTATCCACCTCGTCAAGGTCCTTCTTGTTCAGGATCTTCATCTTCTCGTCGCGGACTTTACGCCTCTCATGCCGGTACAGTATGTAGGCCTTTGCCGTCTCAGAAAGACTCTCCTCGATGAGTATCGACTCGACCATATCCTGCACGTCTTCGACGCTTGGAACGCCAGTCTTTTCACTATGCTGTACCATTTTCTGGACAACCTTTGTAGCCAGCCTTTCCGCTAATGGGTAATCAGGCTTGCCTGTTGCCACAAGCGCCTTGTATATTGCGTTTGAAATTTTCGAGCTTTCAAAGTTTACAATGCGTCCATCACGTTTGCGTATCTTTGCGATTAGTGCTTCGGAATTTGAATTTGGATTAAACTCAGTAACTCCCGCCATCCCGCACTATACCATAAGCTAGTTGTTATTATGCTTTTACATAGAAATCTGCGTCTAATTTGGTAGAAAATTTTTACTATTGTATATTTAGATACCCATCGAGTTTGTGCCTGAACAATTTTTCTTGAAAAATGGTGAAAAAGTTGCATCAATTATGCCGTACGCATCTTTGCCAAAATCTGCCAGCTACTGTCAGTACTTTATTTCAAAAAAAATTGTTGACATGCGGCGGAAGACTAGTTTTGCAGCTGCAACAACTGTTTAGATATAAGTTTGCCTAAAAGTATTTTCTGCGAAGGCAGCAAATGTTAAATATCCAGCTACTTAGTCTACCTTAGCTCGTAATTATCATAACAAGAAAAATAATGATGCTGCGCAGCAGCTCTGCTGCCGCCGCTACGAATACAGCGTCAGCCTTTGTGGGGACTTGCAGTGTTCGCATTTGTCTGCAGCAGCTCTGGAACGTCGGCCGCACGTTGTGCATACGCCAAGCCTGATGCGGGGGCGCAAGAATGGTAGCTCCACCGCAGCTTCAATCGCGCTCTTGACCTCAGCTGCCGACAGGTCAGTCACGTCCACACTTGCTGCAAAGCCTCCGTTCAACAATTTATCTATTGCAATGCACTCTTGCACAGCAGCTCTGTCTGAGAGGATTTCCCTACCATTTAGCGTCATTCCTTGGGAATAGCTGGCTGTATTCTGAGATTCCGTGAGAGAGATCTTACCGTACTTCTCAGAGTCAAGGCTGGCAAACCTCACGCCAGAGTCGTCTGAGACCATTGCAATGCTTGCCCCCTCTTCGCCAAGATGCTTGCCCTGAGTGGCCGCGACTTCGACTGCTGTCTTTAACACCTTCTGGAGCACATCCCCTGAAGACTCGCCTAGGATGTTGTAGACAGACTCCCGGGCACCTGTTAGGTTGATCACTATTGCAGACGATCCCCTTTGCATCGACTGGGTGGCGCTTGCAAGCGACGGGAGCAGGCCCTTCTTGACATAGTCGACTATTGTTTTCTTGCGCATCGACAACGCTTGCAGCGATGGCTTGATCATAAGCGCAAGCTTTGCGCGGAAATAGGTTTCGTCCTTGTTTGATTCATACGCAAGTCGCGGTAGGTTTACCGAAAGCGAATGAAACGATATCGAAGCTACGCCTTTGCTGCCAGACTTGCGGATGCCGCTGCTCGCACGCACGCCGCTGCCGATTGCAATGATACCGCCGCTGCGCACGACTGCAGCAACGTGGTCAAGGCTGTCCTTCATTTTGCCTGCCAGTGCAAGACCAAGCCTTGGCACGGGCGTGGCATCAACGTACTTTTTGTAGCCGTCGAGCAATGCATTTAGCTGCCGCATGTCCACGCCGTCTGGCACGACGATTGTTGTTACCGGCAGGCCTGAAGAATATGAAGGCGCGGCTGACGAAGCAGTCAAGACCCTTGCAAAGCGCGAAGCAATGTCTTCAGGGTCCTTAATGTTCTTGAGCAGCGGGGACACAATGCCTTCAATCACTACTTCTGTTGAAGCCTCCCTTGAAAGGAGGGACACGAGCGCCGGCAGTGCGGCCATTGCATCATCCGAGCTCTTCATCGCCGGGATCCTAGTCACGCTCAGGAACCGTCCTTTTAGGTCCAGACCATCTTCAAGCTCTGCCAGGTCGAGAAACACGGTATCTGGGAGCAGCCCCCAGACGCCGGCGTTTGAAATGTTGATTTCGCCGGCGAGATGCATGTCGGCGATGTCCTTTGGTAGCGTGTTGAACACCAGATATTCAGAGAACACCGAGCCGGCGGTCCGTGCCATGACGCTATCTACGGTTGCCCCGTCGCCTGCGAGCATCTCGACAATGTCCGAGGACGCCAGCCCAAGCCTTGCAAGCTTGTTCCTGTACTCCTCGTGTCCGTGCTCTATGAGGATAGAGTTGACAGTCTCTCGTATCAGAGATGATGTGAGGTAGGCGGTTTGGAATTTGTAGATCTTGTTTTCGACCTCTTCAGTAATTTTGTGAGCCTGCTCAAGTGGTAGGTTGGCCTCCCTCACGAGCGATTGGATTATCTTGTGGGAATTGAACTCCTCGATAGTGTGCCTGCTGGTCCTCACGTACATCTTGCCGCTCTCGATTATCGAGCGCTCTTCGATCTGGCGGGCAAGACTCAGGACAAGCTTTCCCAAGTTTGTGATGGTGTACCTGCGCTCTGCCTTATTGAGGGCAACAAGCAACTGCCTCAATAATTTTCTCAAGTGGTACGCAAACTTGCCTGACTCTTTCTTTGACTTAAAGCCAGCCAGAGCCTTGAGCTCCGAGTACGTGAGCGGCCCCTTTGTGTTGAGAATACGCAGTATATCGATCCTGTTCGGGCTTGCCATCACTGAGAAAATCATTCTAACGCGCTTTGAAGCAGACTCCAAGACCCCGCCTTTCTTGGCATCCTTTAGTTGAGAATCAAGACTCACTTGTTCCATTGCACCCCGTTATCAAGGTAAATGATTAAAACTACTTTGTAAAATATTTTTCACTAAGAGTACGATTGGCCCTACTTGGCCTTGACCAAAAAGTCAACTATTCTCTAGCTTTCAACCATTACCCTAGTCTCTTCGGCCGGCGGTTCCTCCTGCTTTTGAACTGGGATGTTGCTTGGCACCTCGGGGAGCTTGGCTTTTGCCTCGTTCTCGAGCATGCCCTCGATCTCGTTGAGGATTGAAAGGGCGTCCGCGTCCACAGGAGTCGAGATCCTGGCGTCTGCATTGACGTTTGCGCTTAGCAGTACGTCCGTGGTCACCGTAGAGACTTCGGAGAGCGCTACGCTGGCAGCTGGGATGACCTTGCTCAGCTCCGTCTGAATTCCCTTTATCATCTCAATGGTCGGGTCGATGGTGTCGAGGATCATTGCAAACTCGTTTATTGTGCTGAAGCGAATCACTATAGCCTCAAGCGCAATGCCAGTGTGCTGCGTAGTTCGGCGCAGCCTTCTCAAGTTAGTCAGTTCAGTTGCGAGCATCTTGGCACGGCCGTTATTGCCTGACTTGATGTTCGAGGTTATCTGCTGGAAGTAGTACGCCTCTATTGACGCAAGCTTCTTCTCGAGCATCGTGAGACGTCCAAGCTGGTTATAGACTACGCCAGTTGCTGTTGTGATCTGGCTCATGAATTGCTGGCGCTTGTCTCCTCCTGCCATCTACAATCATTCCGCTAAGCAAAGCTGGAAAACTCCCGATGTTGACGTCTATGTACCAAAAGCTGCTATAAAGTTAAGCTACGAAAAAAATTGTATCTTTAAAAGCGATACACTACATACATATTCGAAATGGTCGCAGATGAGGATCACAACCGTCTGTCAAAGAGAGAGCACATTGCGCGGCAACTTGGTGCACGAAAGATCGAGTTCATCTCAACCGCGATCATTGGAGTCGTGTTTGCTATCAGCTTTGCCCACCTCGAATACTATTACATTAAGGACCCGGCGCTCCAGATTTCAAACGGCGAGGTCGTGGTCACCGATTCGAATTTCGACAGGAGCAGGGAGACTGAGCCGATTATTGGAAATATGTATCAGTATCACCTGTTTCCAATGCTTTTCATCTTTGTCCTCATCAGCTTTGCTGCGCTGTGGGATGACATGTCGTTCAAGCTGCTTGGCCGGTACAAGCGTGTCAAAGCGGCATTTGTGGGCATTGCCAACCTCATCACCGCTATAGTGGTCGAGGATTTTGGGTGGTTTGTCAACAGGTGGGCGGTGCCTCTTGAGAGCGACCCGAAAGGTGGGCTATTGATGCAATCGACAGACTGGACCTCGATGCACCTGGGCGCAATAGACGTTGGCATCTTTGTGGTGCCCACGTGGTATTTGGTTGCAATAGCGATCGCGGCGCTCGCATACTATGGTGGCTTCCGCAAGCACAACCGCCTAACTAGCGCTTGTTAACAGCAATAGCAAAGTCGCCGGGGTTGAGTGCTGCGCCGCACACGGGGCAGTGACTGTTTGTCGCTCGCAATGCGTCTTTGACTGACTTCAGCATTCGCATCTGGTAAATGATTGAGCCGCACTTGCCGCAAACTACGTCCGCCGATAGCATACTAGCAGCCTGCAATAACTGGAATATGAAAAGTTTCCTTGACAGTTTTTAACAAAACACGCAACTGCTGCTACGCTAGATCGACGACTTGCCGGCTCTGTTGATCCTAGGCGACGGCTGCGCCGGCGACGTCCAATCGGTCACCTTGAATTTGGCGTGGCCAGTCTGGCTCAGGTGCTCGTCGGCATCTAGCTTGAAGAAGAAGAACTGACTACATGATTGGCATTCATACACCTTGGATTCAAACATGTACACGTTGGTAGAGATGCGTGTTAAGCATATAAGAAAAAGCTAGGTGTGTGGTATTACATACAGGCACTATTTTTGGAGCATCAGGCCATGTTTGGGGTCAAAAACTGCTACCCTCACCCGGGTGCCTATCGGCAGGTCCGCAGGGGTCTTGATGCCGGGCAAAAACCCCGATGCTCTCAGTTGAGAATTGTCTATCTTGAACACGACCCACGCGTATGAGCCGGCATCCTCAAAGCCCTCGGGCGCAACTGCCTGGATTGTGTATGTAACCACTGTGCCGGCGCCGTCAAGCTCTGCATGCTCAAACTTGCTGCCGGAGCATTTCTCGCAAAAAAGGACCGTCTCCAACATCAGGTGGCCGCAATTCGTGCATTTGTGCGCAAGTATCTTTTTCCTGTTCGCAGCCTCGATGAATTTTTGATGAGAGCTTTCCTGTCCCGACAATTTCTCCATCATTTCCTGTCAACTTTTCTGAATATATGGACTGCGGCGCTTGCGCCGGTGGCACCAAAGTTGTGTGTAAGTGCGATCTCGGCGTCTGGCACGGTGCGCTCGCCGGCTTTGCCCGTGAATTGCTCAAATACTTCAACCACCTGCCCGACGCCGGTTGCCCCGATCGGGTGGCCCTTTGACTTTAATCCTCCGGATGGGTTGATTGGGATTTCACCATTGAGGCGAGTGGCTCCGTCTCTAACTGCGTGTGCGGCCTTGCCCTTAGGGAAAAAGCCGAGATCTTCAATGTCGATAATCTCTGCAATCGTGAAACAGTCATGCACTTCGGCAAAGTTGATGTCCTTCGGGGTCACACCGGCCATCTTGTAGGCCTGCCTTGCTGCAGCCACCGTGCTCGGGATCGTGGTGATGTCTTCTCTGCCTTGCACAGCTGCCGGCGAAGCGCCCCTGCCAGAGCCGATTACCTCCATGTATGGCCTGCCGCTTTTTTTTGCAAACTCTTCGCTGCAGAGGATCGTCGCGGAAGCGCCGTCAGAGAACGGGCAGCAGTCAAGTAATTTCAATGGCGAAGCGACCACCGGCGACTTCAAAACATCGTCTATTGTGATTTTCTTGTGCACGTGTGCCTTTGGGTTCAAGAGGCCGTTGTCGTGGTTCTTGACGGCAACGTTTGCCAGATCCTCTTCAGTTGCCTTGTGCGTGTTCATGTAGGCGCGAGCCATAGAAGCAAAGAGACCGGGGAAAGACGCGCCGTTGCCACCTTCATAGAAAAAATCAGAGCAATAGGAGAACAAAGTCGTGCTGTGCACCGTGCCTGTGTGCGTTACTTTTTCGACACCAAGCGCAAGCAGACAGTCGTAAAAGCCAGCCGCCACGTTGGCGTACGCTTCTCTAAACATTACAGAGCCCGAGCCGCACGCCGATTCAATTGTAAGGCCTGGAACGTGGGAGATGCCAAGGTTGCTCATGATGACAGGCGCCATGTGGACCTGCTTATCGGCAACCCCGAAGACGTTCGAGATGTAACCGGCCTGGATCTCCTTTGGTGTGATCCCGGCTGATTCGATTGCATCCTTGGCCGCATTTAGTGCAATCTCAATGATGCTTTCATTCAATTTTCCATATTTCGTGCTGCCGGCCCCAAGAACGCAGACTTTACTGTTAGTCATCTCATGAAAATTGGCGTTTTGCATTATAAATAGCTTGATTACCGTTGCAACAGAAGAATCATGGGCATTGTGTAGCCTACTAAATGATCGGGTTAATATGAGTAAAATTGCAAAATTGAATGTTTGTACACGCTTGTTGTCTGCGAAAAGCCTGATGCTGCAAGGAGGATTGCGCAGGCGCTAGGCGA
>CBQWHN010000059.1:0-6869 GCA_967728685.1 uncultured Nitrososphaera sp. | reverse complement strand
GCGCCGACAAGCGCAGCAAGGCCGGCCAACAAAATGAGAAAGGTGGTCTCGTCTCTGACGCTTCCTTCCGGCAGGATTGCAAGAACGGATAGCACACCAGAGCAAAAGGTTTTTCTAGATTTATACCCTATCGTTTCTGTCATTGGTTGAGTTGGAGTACATCAACCCTCTTGCGGGGCTCGCGATGCTCGTAATCGGACTTTTTTTGATGGTATTTGGGTACTGGATCTATGGGATAACGCCTGCTGCGGTCGGGCTCGTGCTCGTTATCTATTATCGCAAGTACCTGCTGCAAATAATGGGAACAGCGTACTAACTAATCATCTTTATTGCTGTTGGAAGGACGTCTGCGCCCATGAGAAGGCCCATCTTGCCGCGCTTGCCATAATTTTCCGTAAACCTCGCACTCCCGTCCTGTTCGACCATGCTTCCTGATACAAGAAGTGGGACCGGGTCGTCGCTGTGTCCCCTTTTTACGCAGGGGGTAGAGTGATCGCCAGACACAACTATTGCAGCACCGTCTTTCAACTCTTTCATGAGCGTCCCAAAGAAGCGCTTGTCAATATCTTCGATATTCTTCTTTTTGCCCCTGGCGTCGCCATCATGGCCAAACTCGTCAGGCCCCTTGATGTGGATATAAACCGCGTTGATCGACTTTAGGCTCTGAGCCGCGACCCTTGCTTTTTCCTCGTAATTGTTGATGTCGCCGGCCTTAAACATCTTCATGCTAAGTACCTTCGAAATGCCGATCTCGACTGGCATGTCCACTATGCAGCCAACGCTTATGCCGTGCTTCTTGTTTATGGGCTCAACTTTAGGGTACCTGTTGCCAGAATCGCGCGCAAGGATGCAATTCATTGGCTTTTTGCCTGCCGCAATTCTTGCCCTGTTCACTGGATGATCGCGCAACAGCTGGACTACCTGCGCCGTGAATTCGTTTAGCATTGTGGCCGCGGTCCTAGCCTGCTCGCTGTTTTCTTCCGCGGCAGACTTTTGAACATACAAGTCACCAGTAGTATCTTTGGCTATTCCCATTCCGTCAACCTTGTCATAAGCTGGGTCTGTATTGGTAATCCTGTCTGACAGCTTCATTTTGGCATGCCTGAACCTAATTACCACACGGTGGGCAACTGTGGGCTGTAGCACGACGGAAGCATCCTTGTCGCTGAACCTGATGTTATCTCGCAGCGTCTTGCAGACCGCCCTGGCCTCTTCGCTGCTGATACTCCTGCCGGCGCGCCTGTCCACAATTTTTAGCTTGTCATCAACTGTAGCAAAGTTGCCGCGAAAAGCTAGGTCGCCGTCACGGAAGTCAATGTTGCTACCAATTGACTCGATAACACCCCTGCCGACGTAGCTTCCGTCCTTGAAACTGTATCCAAGCATATTGAAAACAGCAATATCGGACTGGGGCGCAATGCCCTTGCCGACGCTTATGACCCGGCCCATTGCACCATTCCTTGCCAGCGCGTCGAGGTTGGGGGTATAAGCTGCCTCAAGCGGCGTTAAATCGTTCAACGACGGGTGAGGCAGGTCGCCAATGCCATCTAGCAAAACGTACACCAGCCGGGTGCTCTTCATAGCGACGAAAGAACACTTGGTCAATTTATTGTTTGTGAGATAACTCAGATATCATCTATCGGGCTGCGAGCTTTCCCTTATAGTGCGCGAAGTAGTTCCTCAAAGCTCTAGTATGCGGCTCAACGATTTCAAACACCTCATTATCCTCATCTTCCGTCAGTTGCCGCCTGTACCTTTCAAGCACAAAGCCTTCCGCCAGGCCCTTGTAGTACCCAACCCTGTGGCCATAAAGAAAGTCGTGGGCCTGTTCGCACTTCCAGACGCGCTTTAACTTTGGCACGCGCTTTTTCGGAACCTTTGGCGCTGCAAGATCATTTTCAATGGCAGTTTCGATAACATTTCTGATATCCTTGTCAAGGGTCATGCATTGCGTGCCGCAGCTCTGTGACAAAAAGTTATCCATAATAACACGCATTAGTATAGTCTTTCGTTGGAGCATTGCATATTTTGCCAGCGCATTGTAGTGGATGACAACGGCGAAAAGACAAAAGACTTTGGGATGACAAACCATGGCAAGCCAGTTTGCGCCCGGTGCATGAAGGCTCTCGAGTTTTCACTTGGCACTTGAACTTACAGAACCTTTAATTAAAAGCAAATAGAGCCTTTTTCAGGCTGAAAGATTTGGCTGACCTGCGCAAAGACTATGTTCTTGACAAGTTTGTGGTGGTCCCTGAGGCCAGCCAGTCTACTGGTGAGAAGTATGAAGGCAGCAAGTGCCCATACTGCCCAGGCAACGAATCAATGACAGAGCCGGCGCTACTTGCACTGGTCGTCCAGGATGGGATGCTCCAGCGCCTTTCAGACAGTGAGGACAGTGTCATCGAGGACTGGTCTGTGAGGGTATTTCAGAGCAAGAACCCAGTGGTTGCAACAAGCCCTGCGACAAGTTACAGCGAAAAACCCCTTTACAGCGAACCTGCGTATGGGTACCACCAAATAGTCGTGGCCTCGCCGGACCACAAGCAGAGCCTCTCGCAAATGTCAGTTGAGCAATGGGGCAATGTCCTTGTAGTGATTCAAGACCGCGTAAGATGGCTCTACACGCAAAAGAGCGTGACCTACGTGTCGATCTATGTCAACAGCGGGGCGGGCGCAGGTGCGCAATTGGCGCACCCACACCTGCATATTGTTACTTTTTCCTCGATCCCCCCGGTAATCGAGCTTGAGGCTGAGGGGTCGCACAGGTTCATGAATGAGCACGGCAACTGTCCTGCATGCAACATTATTGGCGTCGAGTCAAGTGGGCCGCGCCAGATTCTGGCAACAGACAGTTTCCTCTCGTTCTGCCCTTGGGCGCCAACCTACCCGTATGAATTCTGGATATTCCCAAAAAGGCACATCACTTCATTTTCAAAGATAACCCAGAAGGAGATAAACGACCTTGCCCTTATCTTGAGGGCAACACTTGGCGGCATGTCAAAGGCTCTCAAGGACGCGCCCTTTAACCTAGTCTTTCACTTGTCGCCGGAAAAAAAGAACAGCCGCCAACTTCACTGGCACATCGAAGTGTACCCGCAGCTGAACACTTGGTCCGGCCTTGAGCGTGGCTTTGGAGTTTTCGTCAACAACATAAGGCCCGAAAAGTCCGCAGAAATACTGGGCTCAGCGAGCAGGAAAGAGCTGGCCAGCCTTGTAGGCATAGTATGAGTTAGTTTTTAGGAAACCTTGTCATTCTGATTATCGTTGCCAAGATCTCAAACTCAGTTATTATCAGGAGACATGGAAGACTAACTTCTGGTAGCAGTTAAATATCTGAATCCCGAGCTAAGCTTGGATTGGCACCTAGGAGCATATGGAAGGGAAGCATTTCTTTCGGCCTAGTCAACATTCCAATCAAACTCTACTCTGCGACGGAAGCCAAAGAATTCTCGTTCAATCAGCTATGTGAGAATGGCCATAAAATACAGTACAAGCGATGGTGCCCAGTCGAGGAAAGAGAAGTACAATGGTCGGACATAAAAAAAGGGTACGAAATCTCAAAGGACAAGTACGTTCTGCTTGAAAAGGATGAACTCGAGAACGTGAAATTGAAGACCACAAAAACGATCGACATCAAGGAATTCATCGAGGCGGAAAGCCTAGATCCTATCTTCGTGGAAAAAAGCTACTATATAGCACCCGATTCCGAGACTGTCGATAAGGCTTACTCTTTATTCGTCAATGTGCTGAGGAACAGTGGCAAGATAGGGATTGGCAAAGTAGTTCTTCGAGAAAAGGAACACCTCGTCGCGTTGAGGGCGTATCAGAGGGGACTGGTAATGCATCAGCTCCATTACCAAGATGAAATAAAACCGATCAATGAAATAAAGGAAATTACATCAAATGCGGCGGCAAAAATAAAGTTTGAAGAGCAGGAAATCGAACTTGGCAAGATGTTAGTTGACAACCTTACTACAAAGGATCTTGATCTTGGGCAGTATTCAGATGCTTATGCTGCGCAACTAAGAGAATTGATCAACGAAAAAGCACGCGGCAAGGTCCATGTCATAAAGGAAGCGTACGAAGAACCTGAATCGGGCAAGGACCTGCTTGAGGCACTGAAGGCCAGTGTCAAACAGGGCAAGCAAAAGCGTGGCTAGTCGAATCTCTTAGTGTTTTCAAGTAGCTTGCCTAGGTCCTGTTTATTCTGTAGAATGTCTGACCACGGATCGCGAGTTTTTCGTAGAATTTCGGAAACGTTAAGTAACGTAAAGTCACTGGGAAGCAGTCGATCCAGGTCGTTCCACTTTACAGGCATTGAAACCGTAGCAGTGATAGTTGGTCTTACCGACAGTATTGACGCAACAGTCTTGCCTTTTGCATTCTGATTGTAATCAAAGAATACTTTCCCCTTTCGCTTTACTGTGCTCCATTCCATGGAAACTCTGTCAGGGTCTTCTCTTCTCAGCATCTTGCCTATTATCTCTGCGAAATTTCTCGTTTGCTTATAAGAATAAATTGGCTTAACAGGAACAAAAACGTGCAATCCAGTCTTTCCGGAAGTCTTGACGTAGGAATCAATTTTGAATTGACCGAATAAGTTCTTTAGCTCAAATGCTACCTCCACCGCGGCCTTGAAGCCCTTGACGTTGTATTCGGGCTCGGTGCCGGACTTCTCCATACCGGAATAGATGTACGGATCGAGATCGAATATAATAAAGTCGGGCGTATCGAGGCCGCACTTTTGTTCATCAGATGGGTCTGGGTTATTTCTTGTAACGGCGCTCCTATTGCATGCCGAAGAGTCTAAGACTCTACTATACCATGGATGCATTTCAATACAGCCTAAGCTTGCAAGCCACAAAAGTGTCTCTTTGTTGTTACAAAGAAGGCAATTGATAACGTCATTTTTTGGTTCTGAGAATACTTGCACTGTTTTCACATTGGGAGGCATCACTTGATCCCAGTGCTTGTGATAAAATGATTTGCCGTTTATCCCGTCGGGATATCTACTCAAGGAGAGGGGTCGATTTTTCAAATGCGGTAGGATGTGCTGACTTACTTGGTCGTAATATTCGACAAGATCTTTTTTCTTTAGCGCGCGTTGGTCAGGAGTCGCAGGCCAGTAGACCTTTTGAAGATTGGAAAAAGAGTATACTTTCGGTCGCGGACGTCTCTTCTGCATTACTACCTTGCGTGTCTCTTTTGGCACCTCAATTGTGCAATCCTCAGGCGATCTGTCCTCTCTAAGTGCGACAAAGATAGGCGCCCGCATTATTCTGTCTTGGGTCCATCCGTTGAATCTTACCTCGGCTACCATTTTCGGTTTTACCCAAACCGGCTCTCGATTGACGTACGGCACGTAGTCAATCGGACAACGTCCTGTCCTCAGTCCTTCTAGCTTTTTGAAAATTTCTTGGACCTGCTCGGACGTGAAACCGCTTCCAGAGTGTCCAATGAACTGAAGCTTGCCAAGAATGTACGCGGCAAGAATCAAAGAACCAAAATAATATTCTCTATTGCCTTCTCCTCGAGTGTAGCCAATTACCACGCAGTCCTGTGTCACTTTGCTCTTGATTTTCAGCCACGAGGGCGATCTAACCCCTTCTAAATACTTGCTGTGCTTTTGCTTCGCAACAACACCTTCCAGCTTCATGTTCACGGCATTATCAAATACTGCTTTGCCCCATTCGTCGATAAAGTCTGAGATGCGCATTCGAGGCGAGCGCTTCATTAGGACGTTTGACAGAATGGTCCTTCTTTCCAAAAATTCTAGCTTCTCCAAGTTGCGGCCGTCAAGGTGCAAAATATCAAAGACGAAATACGTCGCAGGCGCACTTTGTGAGCGAGACTCGATGTCCTTTTTTGAGTCTATGTTCATTCTTTTTTGATGACGTTGAAAGTCAGGTACCCCTTGGGCATTAAGCACGACGATTTCTCCGTCCAAGACAACCGAGTTTTCGCAATGAATTGCTGGTTCGGCTATAGCCGCTATCTCTGGATATCGGTGGGTAATTGAAGTCCCGGTTCTTGATTGAATTTCGAGGATCTTTTTTGACTTGTTAAGGAAGAGAATAGAACGGACGCCATCCCATTTGATTTCAAAAACCCAATCCTTGCTGTCAAACGGCTTATCAACTGGTACAGCCAACATCGGCTTCACCGAAGTTGGAAAATCTTCAAGCGATCCCTTTCGCGCTTCGACTGCTTCCGGACGAATTCTTGGCATTTTGCGGTTCAACTGCTCGTTTGTACTGCCGCTCAAAACGGATTCGGGCATCGTGGTCGTAACGTCATCAGTGGAGCAATATTCATCTTTTATCTTGATAATAAGCCATTGCTTATTTGAATCCTTCAACCTTACAAGATGGAAATTCCCTTTTAGCTTCTTTCCGTGAAGAATGAGTTTGATATTCCCTTTTTGGAATTGTTCTTCTAGGTCGCCATTAGTACTGTAGTCCCCGGTATCCCACACAATTACCGTTCCCGCGCCGTAGTTGCCTTTCGGTATCTTGCCTTCAAAGTAGATATAATCGCCAGGATGATCTTCTGTCAATATTGCCAACCTCTTCACCTTGGGATCTAGCGTGAGCCCCTTGGGCACGGCCCATGATTTGAGGAGACCATCTTTGGTTTCCAGCCTGAAATCGTAGTGGAGTCTCGTTGCGTTATGCTTTTGCACGACGAATCTCAGTAGTTTGGTTTTCTTGCGATTCAACTTACGCGCATTGGGCTCTGGCGTCTTCGCAAAGTTCCTCTTACGCTTGTACTCGTAGAGAGTCATTTTCCGGGATGTAATTGCATAGTTGGAATAGGAATTGATTTGAGCTAGCTTTTGTTAGCTAAAAGCTGCACAATAATCACATGAA
>CBQWHN010000058.1:0-7178 GCA_967728685.1 uncultured Nitrososphaera sp. | reverse complement strand
TGAGGACACTTACTCATGAAATCCGTTCTTCAGAATCTTAATCACAGAGGTACGGTAAAAATACCACAAGAGAAATAGACCTAATGTACGATTGTAGAGCAGTCTAAAAGACTACGCCTACAGCCGCCTTTTCTTCTTTTGACATCTCCCGGTAGCCGTTCTTATCAATAATGACTACGTTGATGCCGTCACCAGTTCCTGCGTTTCTCCTAATCGCAGCAGCTATTGCCTGCATTGCGACCTTGTATGCGTCGTTCACGTTCATGTCATCTCTGAATTCTGACTCTAAGTAGCCATACGCGACAGGCGAGCCGCTGCCAGTGGAAATGAACTTTTCAGTCGTCATCGATCCAAAAAGGTCGATGTTGTAGATATTGCTGCCTTCTCCTTTTGTGTAGCCGGCCATTATTATCTGAACGTAGTACGGATAATACCGCTGATTAAAAAGAACATTTGAGCAAAGCCTTGCAGCCGACTTGACTGGCATCAGCTCCCTGTTCTGGAGCCTGTAAAGGTTGGCATTGTAGCGCATGACATCGACAAGGTTCTGTGCGTCAGCCACGCCACCGGCGATGGTCATTGCAAGATGCCGATCAACTTTTTGGATCTTCATGACATGCCTATCGGCGATAAAGAGTCCAGCGCTTGCCCGGGTGTCAGCTGCCAGCACCACTCCGTCCTTGCATGTCAGAGCGCAGGTAGTAGTTCCTTTCTTTATCTGCTGGGCAATGTAATCGGGATATCTCTTGTCTTGAGGGTGCATCTACGGCATTGACTGAAACCATACCTGATTTAAAACTATCTGCCTGTTTGTTTTATATTCCCCTTGCGACATTTTTTCTTCAGGCAATTGCAATCCAAGACGATATTTGAGAAGATCTGGGACAGTCATGTTGTATACGAAAAGGAAGGTGGGCCCTCATTGTTGTACATCGATAGGCATCTAGTGCATGAAGTCACATCTCCGCAGGCATTTGACGGGCTGCGCATAAGCGGCCGGCGCGTCAGGAGGACAGACTTGACGTTTGCGACCATGGACCACAATGTCCCGACAAGCGATAGGTCACTTCCTATCGTAGATCAAATTTCGTCTATACAGATTCAGACTCTTGCGCAAAACTGCAAAGAGTTTGGCATAACGCTCTTTGACATGCACAGCCCCGATCAGGGAATAGTGCACGTGATAGGTCCAGAGCTTGGTCTGACCCTCCCGGGTACTACAATTGTGTGCGGCGACAGTCACACTTCGACTCATGGCGCTTTTGGGGCCTTTGCGCTTGGTATAGGCACAAGCGAAGTAGAACACGTGCTTGCCACCCAGACGATGTGGATGGACAAACCCAAGACATTTGCGATAGACATCGAAGGCAGACGCTCGAATCCTCATGCGGTGACTGCCAAGGACATCATACTCTACGTCATCAGGACAATTGGAACGGCCGGCGGCACTGGCACAGTGCTAGAGTACCGTGGCGAGGTGGTATCGGAGCTTTCAATTGAAAACAGGATGACAATTTGTAACATGTCTATAGAAGCCGGCGCGCGTGCAGGCTTGGTGGCGCCTGACAGGACGACATTTGACTTTATCAAGGGAAGGCGCTACGTCCCCAAGGGCGACGATTTTGAAAAGGCAGTTGAATACTGGACAAGCCTGAGTACAGACCGAAATGCCAAGTTTGATAAGTCGCTCCGTTTTGATGTCACCGCTCTTGCGCCGCAAGTGAGCTGGGGAACCAACCCGGGAATGGTGGTGGATGTCACAGACACGGTCCCGCATCCGGACGAGTTTGCGAAGGGGAACGAAAATGAGCGAAAGGCTGCCGTACGCGCCCTTGAATACATGGAGCTAGGACCGGGTACTCATATGACCGACATCAAGTTAGACAGGGTGTTCATCGGCTCATGCACAAATTCACGTCTTGAAGATTTGCTGGAAGCATCCATAATTGTAAAGGGCAGAAAGGTTTCACCTGACGTGAGGGCGATGGTAGTGCCGGGGTCGCAGAATGTCAAGGCAGCGGCAGAACAGCTGGGCCTTGACAAGGTCTTCAAGGATGCCGGCTTTGAATGGCGCGAATCTGGATGTAGCATGTGCCTTGGCATGAACCCAGACATTCTTGCGCCTGGCGAGCGCTGCGCAAGCACCTCAAACCGCAACTTTGAGGGACGCCAGGGATCAGGTGGCAGGACTCATCTTGTGAGCCCTGTGATGGCGGCCGCGGCCGCAATTGAAGGGCACTTTGTGGATGTAAGGGAGTGGATCTAGATGAAGCCTTTCACGATCCTCAAAAGCAAGGCGACCCCACTTGATAGGGTAAATGTCGATACCGACCAGATAGTGCCAAAACAGTTCTTGAAGCTTGTCAACCGGGATGGCTTTGGCAAATACCTGTTTTACGATTGGCGCTTTGACAGTGACGGTAAGCCAAGAAGCGAATTTGTGTTGAACAGTCCGAAATATTCGGGACGACAGATTATGCTTGCCCGAGAGAACTTTGGAAGCGGTAGCTCGCGCGAGCATGCAGCGTGGGCAATACTTGACTACGGGTTCAGAGCAGTAATTGCACCGTCCTTTGCGGACATCTTCTACAACAACTGCTTCAAGAATGGTATCCTCCCCGCGCGACTCAAGCTCGATGAAGTCGAGTACTTATTTAAGAACGAGGACCTTGACATCGAGATCGACCTTGCAGAACAGTTAGTTGTGGCAGGGGGCCACAAGATGCATTTTGAGATAGACGGGTTCCGCAAGAAACTTTTGCTAGAAGGTCTGGACAGCATAGACCTTACCTTACAACTTGAAGATCACATTGCGAGGTATGAAAGACAGAACCGGGTATTTGCGCCGTCCAGTTAACAAGATTTTTATCCTCACCGCGCAGAGGAAAGGTGAAAGTAGTTGGCAGGCATTGTTGCCTTTTACAGCCACGGCACGAACAACAAGAACGTCATCTACTACCTTGCCCACTCGATGAGGATGCTCCAGCATAGGGGCAAGGCGTACTGGAAAATGATGGTGGGCAACGCTGCGACCGGCGCAGAAGGCTGGCTTCCATCAGACGACGCGATCCTGCGCTTGGCGCAGAAAGAAAAGCTACATGGAAACAACGGCATCGGTTACCTTTCAAAGCGGCCGCCGCCATTTCAAAGCATGAACAATATCTGGGTCGCATTTGACGGTTTCTTTGTAGACACTGAAAAGTTGCACCTGCACCCATACATCGGACCGGCGCGGGACTCCGATTCGCTTTTTAAGATCTACCACGTCTTCACCCAGCTCCTGATCCAGAGGAAAAACGCCGAACGTGCGGCCGAGTTTCTGGACAGACACCTGCGGGGAAATCTTATGTTAAAGGCGGGCGACGAGATTTACGCGTACCGAGACAGCACTGGCTTCAAGCCGCTTGTTAGTGCGACCAATCGCGACAAGACGCTCAACATCATTGCCTCTGAGAATTCCCTTCGGGCATCACTTATCGACATGCAGTTTTCTGATGTTCTGCCAGGCCAGCTGCTAAAGATGAGCAAGAGGGGCGGGCTTGAAGTCCTCGCCAGCACGTCGACCATCAAGATGATGATGGATCCTTTTGAGTTCATTAGAGAGTCGAACGTGGTGGCAACCGTCAATGGCAAGAGCATTTACCAGATCCGCAAGAACATTGGAAAAGAGCAGGCTAACTTTCTGTCAAAAGAGCTGGAGATCGATTCAGCCTATGCTGAGCCTGATTACACACGTCCCATGACCCTCGGCTTTGGCCTTGAATATCAAAAACATGACAAAGGGTTCGAGCTTGCAGAAGGCATAATCAAGGACAGGTACGACGACTCAGATCATATGATCGACTTTTCAGAGCAGGTCAGCAAGAACAAACTGCTTACCACCGGAAGGTCGCTCAAGTTTGTTATGCAGAACCTCGCGCAAGGAAAAAAGATAGCGACTGTTCAGGGCACAATTCAGACTGGTAGCACCACACGCGAGACAATATACTACCTCAAAAACGCCGGAGCAAAGCGTATAGAGGTCATCGTAAGCTATGTGCCAACTGTAGATGGGAGGCAAGTTGGATTGTATACCCAAAACCGAGACCTTGTTGCAAACAAGTACGTAGGCGAAGTGTCGTCAATCAATGAGCTGAACCAGAACGTTGCAAGGGAGATTGGCTCTGACTCTGTGCACTACAATTCGCCGGCCACACTAGCAAAGGGCATAGGAGTGCCTGAGAACAACCTCTGGTTTCCCGAATGGGTGAGGTTCCTCGATTACAAATGAGAGCAAGCGACATAGATCCGGAAAGGATCATCAGGCCACCAGACAAGGCGAAGGTGCTTCTGGCCGGAGGCGAGCAGAAAAACAGCGGCTTTGTCATCAACAAAGTAGAGATGAGGCAATACGTAGAACGCAAGGATGATCGGCTTGGAGATTATTCTCTTCTTACTGTAGTGATCGAGACTGATAAAGGAACAGTAGAGATGAAGTACGACGAAGGTTTCAGGGGACCGGCCGCGCTCGAGTCTGCGGTCATGATGCTTACGCAGTACGTCGGGCTTGCATCGCTCATAAACCGCGCACTGATAGAATTGCAACGGCAGTAACATCGCACAACGATTTTTTATACAATGCTCTAGAATAATGATGCTTCTGTAAAATATATACAGGAAATCAACCACAAAAGAATAGCTATGCATAGCGGCCTAAGACTCAAAGTTTTCAACCGAGAGAAGATTTGCACCTGCGGGCATCCAGCGAAATACCATATACAGGGCAATTCAAAGTGCCTGTTTGGCGTATGCAACTGCGATCATTGCAAAAACTAGAGCAGCTCTTCTGCTTCACTCAGTGAGTCGACCCTGACTGGCCAGTCAAAGTCCATGTTCCACGGTTGGTTGAAGAGTATTGCTGATTTGGGCGCAATTACATCTACAAGATTCTTTGGCGCATCGTCTATTAATACGTCAAAGGGGTAGTTGGCCTTTGGCACAGCGTCGAAGACAAAGAGCAGGTCGTCTGTATGGATCCGATGCAGATCGAGCCACATCGCGACGTACGGCGCGGTGGGTCTTTCTCTCTTGGTGATTATAGAGATCCTGTAGCCCTTTTGATGGATGCGCCTTGTCACGTCGCCTATGTCAGGCTCCGTAGGAGGTATCTCACGCCAGCGGTGCTTCCAAACGTGGCTAAAGTAGAGATAGACCTGGTCAGGCGTTATTGGCAGTATTGTGGGTATGTCCCACCTTAGAATCTCTTTTTTTGTTATCCTCGTCCCACTTCGCTTATTGTACTCGTCTGCCCAGACGAGTATTACGTCAGCAAGGACAGAGTCGACATCGATCGCCACAGTCTTGACCGCCTGGGTCACCTTTGGGGACGTCCCTTCAGCTATGGTCAACATGATCGGCAGCAATTGATGCGTATTTATAGAATATCAATGGGGCCGGCCGGATTCGAACCAGCGACCTCAGCAATCCCAATTCAGCAAAATAATCAATTTTTACATGGCTGCAGTCTAATGAACTGACGAGCATACCCCCCCTAAACTTTTTCGAGTCAAAAAATGCCTTGCTACTAGTTGTTTACACCGTACAAATATGTCTAGTATACCAATGCTACAGAAGAATATACTGGCCGAATTTGGCATCACTATGATAAAATATTAGTTAATTTCACATACCAGCATGTCGACTAGGGATGAAGGCGTACGCATTCTAAAGGAAAAGTACCTCAAGGTGCTAGAAGATTTGAGTAGTAAAATAAAAATCGAGAGCGGGGTGAAGTCAGAAGCGGTTAGAAGAATCGATATTCTGGCGAATAAGTTGTCGTTGTCGGGCGATAACCCTCGAGCTGTAGTTGGCGCGGTTGTTTTTGCCATCGAAGGCGAGAAAGGTATGCCTGGTCGTTCGCAGCAGATAGCCGAAGCGCTTGATCTTGCCGCTATGAGCATTACAGAAAACGCGCGGCGACACGCAATACATTTTAGAAAATCTAATTAGAACTTCTAAAGAAGAAACAGACCCGCCTGCTAGCTTGATATTTGTGTTAGCTTGAACAAGAGTATTCATGGCAGACTTGCTTATTGGCTGTTCTGGCTGGTCATACGGCGACAAGTCAGAAAAAGGCGGCTGGGTCGGCTCTTTCTACCCAAATACGACTACAAAGAGACTGCCATATTATTCTCAATACTTCAATACAGTCGAGATCGACGCAACTTACTACGAGAAGTTTTACAAATACATGACCCCAGACACCTTCAGAAAATTAGCCGAAGCCACGCCAAATAATTTTCAATTTTCTGTTAAAGTGCCTGAGACTATAACGCGAGAAAAGAAATTAGGCGAAGGCTCGCAGGCGTTGCTGACCGACTTCTTAGACAAGATTTCGCCATTGAAGAGCAACAACAAGCTTGGCGCTATTTTGTTTCAAATGTCACCTAATTTCACAGTTGACGATTTCAAAAACGTCGAATCGTTCCTAGATAAACTGCCTCGCGGTTACGACTATGCGCTTGAATTTCGACATATTAGTTGGCAGACCGAAGGCGCGCCAGAATTGCTGAAACAATACAATATTGCTTCTGTAATGACAGACTCGCCCGACCCGACATTGCAATATCTCTCAGATATAACAATAACGGCAGATCACGCATTTATTAGATTACACGGTAGAAACGAAGAGTTTTGGTACAACTATCTTTACAGCAAGAAAGAGCTAGAGCCTTGGGTAAACAAGGTCGAAGAAATCAAGAAACAAACAAAGACACTACGAATTTATTTCAATAATCACTATGGTGCAAAGGCTATTCTCAATGCATTACAGTTTAAAGAAATGATAGGCGAGAAATTATCAAAAGAGCAGCTAGAAGCGAAACAAAAGGTCGAGGCTTATCTTAAAGGTAAAGACGGTTTGCAGCAATGGTTTCAGTAGACGAAAAGAAAACACACAGCCCCTTAGCTGTCATAATACTATAAAATAGAATCCACGCAACCAGCTACGCCAAATTAGCGAGATACTCAATAGTGGTTGACCCTCTGCTAATACGCCTCTCTTAACAACAAGTTGTATTGCTGAACCATCATTTCGTAGGTCTTGGCCGATAAAAGGTCGCCGCGTTTTAGAGCGGCGCTCATCTCACTGATCGCCACACTTCTTTGTTTTCTCATGCTATCCTCAACTGCCACTTTGC
>CBQWHN010000057.1:0-7247 GCA_967728685.1 uncultured Nitrososphaera sp. | reverse complement strand
GATGTCGAGATCACTTACAAGGCATTCGAAGGCTATTCGTCATCCGAAAGAGACGACCTAGTGGTCTTCATCTCAACAACGCGCGACAAAGACTTGATAGCCAAAGGGCTTCTAAGAGACCTGGCAAGGCAGCTCCAGCAGGTGCGCAAGGAGCGGCAGTACAACCCCACAGACATTCTCAATGCCGCCTATGTTGCTGGACTTGATGACGAAGAGGTCGCAACTTTATCGGCAATGAGGGACCAGCTGACTTACCTTGTGCGCGTAAAAACTGCTGTGCTGACCAAAGATCCGCTTGATAACATCAACTACAAGAACGTCGAGATTGACGGTAGAGAATTCAAGATATCCGTAGAATAAATTTTTACCAGATAGCGCGCAATTTTGCTGCTACATCGTAATATTGTCCATCCTTATTGTTCCATTATAGGGGAGCAGGGAAGCAAAATTATTGCCATCTACTGCAAAAGTAAAAAATATTGCCTATTATGTCAACAATCCCCGGCATAGCGTTCTAAATAGATATTTTTTGAGTAATGCGCAGATTGACCAACGAACAGGTAACCCTCGACAGCTGGGTTATGGGAAGACTGAGGGACCGGCTGCGGAGGGCCTCGATAATAGCCAGCAGGACTGGCAGGCCTGTGGTGCTCTACCGGCACACAATCGAGGAGATGGACCATTCCGCGGAAGAAGAGATTGCCACTGTGAACGAGCAGTACGTTGTTATTCAGGTCATAACACACGGTGGATTTATCCCGCCAAATTTCCAGCAGCAGTATGTCCTTACTTTTGAGAAATTCCCCGACTGGATAATGAAGAGAAGCAACGAGCTCCTGTCGCTCTGTCTTGAAAGCCTGGACCAGGAAATCGTGGACTAGCTCTAAATAGCACTGGTTTTTCATTATAACTGAGATGGCAAAATTTGACGGCGTCAAGGGTCAGGAATTACTGGATATAGAAAAAACAAAGGATGAGCTCACGCTTATTTTGAAAGATAACAGGTATCTGTTCATAAAAGTCAAAAACGGTCAGCTTACTATGGACGCTGCCATGTTTGAATCTGTAAAAGGACAGGAGCTGGTAGACGTTGAAGAGAATAACAATGAGCTAAGGCTAAAATTCAAGGATGATAAACTATTCTCGATCAAAGTAGACAGTGGTCAGCTCGTCGTGGATTCATTGCCAGAATAATTATTTCCTTTTGCCTTTCAGGTATTTTTCATACATCGACACCGCGGTTTCCTGCGATATGGACTGAACCGAGCCGGGTCTCATGTCCCTTACCTTGTCTATCGCCTGATCTGCAGTAAGGTTCCGCTTTTTGATGAGATACGCTGCAAGCACCGCGCCTGTTCTGCCCTTGCCGGCAGCGCAGTGGACCATCACAGGCCGGCCACTACTTATTTGCTGGTCAATGAAATCAACCGCCTGGATAAGCTCTTCGAGGTTGGGTGCTCCAAAATCTTCAACAGCCAAGTGCAGGTAGTCGATGTCGCCTCCATTAAACCAGTCAGAGGGTAGCGCGACCTCTCTTACTGTAACAATCGATTTGATTCCCTGCGCTACTACCCAATCAAATTCGTCATCTGTGATGGGCAGCCCACATCCGGCAAGCATGCCGTCTATGACCCAACTAAAGTTAGTGGGCTTGTCAGTTACTATGCCGTGGAACCGCCTGTAAGCGTCGCCTATCTTCGTCAACAACAATCTAAAGGCAGCAACAATTTATTAACAATGCGCTAAGTATCCATGACGATGCTCGAAGCAAAGTGCCCCCAGTGCGGCAAAAAGGCCGAGGTGAACGAGGACATGTCCGAGGTAAAGTGCAATCACTGCGGGTTTTCGGCGTCCTATGACAACTATATCGAGATAATGAAGGGCAAGGCAGTCGACATTGCCGACAATTATCAGGCAAGCTGGGACAAGAACCCGTTCTAGCTACCAGACTCCACCCTTGTCGCTGCAGTCGAGGTGGGCTCCGCAGTTTGAGCAGATCATATGGCACGCTTGCATGTGCATCATTTCAAACCCGCAGCGGGGACAGTTAATGACTTCCTGCTCCGCTTCCAACATTGATGCTGTAGCATGGTAGCTTTTAACCGTTTTATGGCCAAAGGTTAATTAAACGTTCAAGGCGCCTGAGTTTTACTTTGGCCCAGTTCAAACTGGTGGTTTCAGACACAAAGGGCAAGACGATAGCACAAGAGCTCAAAGACAGGGCCGCACAGCCACTGTTGGGTTCTAGGATAGGTAGCGTAATCGATTCTTCAGTGATTGGTATAGCCGGAGGCAAACTAAAGATAACGGGCGGCAGCGACAAGTCTGGAACCCCGATGCGCGCGGACGTGCACGGGGGGGTCAAGAAATATATCCTCATTTCTACTGGTATCGGCAACAGGAGCGAAGCCAGGGTGAGAAAGCTGGTCAGGGGCAACATGATCACCGAAGAAATTTATCAATTGAATTGCATGCTAATTGAAGGGGCCCTGCCTGAAAAGCAGGTCGAAGCAGCAGCGCCAGAAGCATCTGCCGAGCCGGCAAAGAAAAAGAAGTAGTTCCTTACCTTAATATCCCCGAGAATTTTACGATACTTGTTGCACTGGAAAGACACTCTGCCGGAATGGTATGTCAAGCAATATGGTTATCAGCCCTGCGTCAACATCGGCACTTCAGGCCACGTTGACCATGGCAAGACGACCCTTGTTGAGGCCATAACCGGCGTCTGGACCAGCGCTCACAGCGAAGAGCTGCGAAGGGGCATTACGATTAAGGTCGGCTACGCCGACGCGGCGTTTTACAAATGTCCTAAATGCCCAACACCCGTTGGTTATAGCACGCAGCCAAAGTGCCCCAACTGCGGTGGCAAGAGCGAGCTCCTCAGAGTTGCAAGTTTTGTCGATTCGCCGGGTCACGAAAGCCTGATGGCCAACATGCTCTCCGGCGCCGCCCTCATGGACGGCGCAATCTTGGTGATGGCGGCAAACGAAAAGGTGCCGCAGCCGCAGACAAGGGAACACCTGCTTGCGCTTTCAGTCCTTGGCATACAGCAGATCGTACTTGTGCAGAACAAGGCAGACCTGACAGAATATGATGAAGCACTCGAAAATTACAAACAGATTAAAGATTTTGTAAAGGGGAGCATCGCAGAAAAGGCTCCTATTGTACCGGTTTCGGCCCAGCACAAGCTCAACATCGACGCGCTTATTGAAGCCATTGAAAACAGTATCAAGACGCCGGCGAGGACAAAGAATGTCCCGCCAATAATGCATGTCTTGCGCTCGTTCGATGTCAATAAGCCCGGATCCCCTATAAAACAGGTCAAGGGCGGCATCATTGGGGGCGCACTGGTGCAGGGCGAGTTCAATGTCGGCGATGAGATCGAAATCCGTCCAGGGCTCTTGGATGAAAAGAAAGGCAAGTACGAACCTATAACTTCTCAAATTTCAACGCTTGGAACAGGGGCCGGCCTGGTCGATGCAGTCAAGCCCGGCGGTCTTGTCGCCATAGGCACAAAGCTGGATCCGACATTTACAAAGAGCGACTCCCTCATCGGCTCCGTAGTGGCCAAGCCAAGCACTCTGCCAAAGGACGTTGAAGACGTCACGGTGGAGACACACCTGTTTGACACTGCTGTCGGCACCGCCGAAATGGTCAAGGTAGAGCCAATCAAGCTAAGGGAGCCGATAAGGCTCAACATCGGCACAGCAGCAAGCATTGGCACGGTGACAAACGTGCGTGACAGCAAGATAGAAGTAAAGCTGAAAAAACCGGTGTGCTTGATGCCAAAAAGCAGGGTCGCCATCAGCAGAAGGATAGCCGAGAGGTGGCGCCTCATTGGATCAGGAATAGCCGTGTAGCATGGACATTCTCTGCGACACAAGCTTTTTGATGGTCCTTGTTTCAAAGCCGATAAAGCAAGTTGCAAGGGTAGAATCGCTGCTTGGCCGACTTGATTTCCTTGTGCCTGACATTGTAAAAGGCGAGCTTGAACGTCTGGTTGAAAGGGCTGGCCCAAAGAGGTCTACGCTCGCAAAAACCGCGCTCGAGCTTGCAAAAACAAAATTTAGAACAGTAACTGTGGGAAAGGCGCGGCATGTCGACGACTCGATAATCGAGTATGCGGTAGTACACAAGTGCGCCGTCGCGACAATAGACACTAATCTGCGCCGGCGGCTCATTGCCACTCAAGTGCTGGTGCTCACGCTTAGCAGGGACAGGTTGATTGTCGCAAACCCAAAGCCTATGCGCAAGGATCACACTTAAATAAATTTTTGAGCGCCAACATTGTATGGAGTTTAATGGAGTCAGATTCCACTGGCTTGGCCACGATGGCTTCAAGATAATAGCTGACGGCAAGACCATCTACATCGACCCGTACCAGCTTTCAAAAGGACAACATAACAAGAATGATGCCGACATTGTGTTCATTTCGCACAATCACTTTGACCACCTTAGCATGGACGATCTCAAGCACGCAGTGGCCAAAAAGACCACGATGGTTGCTGCCGGAGAATGCGTCGAGCAGCTAAAGGCTGCGGGCGCTGCAGAAGTAAAGGGGGTTGCGCCAGGCGATAGATTGTCTGTCCAAGGCATGCCTGTGGAGGTCATTGCGGCATACAACACCAACAAGAAATTCCATCCAAAGGTGGACGGCAAGGTCGGGTTTGTCTTTACTGTGAGCAACATGCGCATATATCACGCTGGCGACACCGACGATATTCCTGAAATGAGTGCGGTCAAGCCAGACGTTGCGCTCGTGCCGGTATCTGGGACGTATGTAATGACGGCAGAAGAAGCTGCCAAGGCAGTAGATGAAAAGATAAAACCAAAGAAGCTGACGATTCCCATGCACTACGGATCGATTGTCGGTAGCGAAAAAGACGCGATAAGATTCAAAGAACTTGTAAATGTATGTCCAGTAGAGATCTTGACTCGCGATTGAGCGGTAATTCACTAATCCGTTCCCTAAATTGCGAAGGTGATCTGAAGCACAGGGAAAAAGTTTAATTCTCTCCTCTAATTTCTTTGATAATCAAAGAGACGGAATTTCTGCCCACTGGACTGCAGTAGGGCTCGACACTAAAGCCTTGCCATCCATTATCGAGATTGTTCTTTACAATCACTTCGAATTCCTTCGGGGTAGTAGCAAATGGCAATCCTTGAAACCCCAAGAAATTCAGCTCGCTGCCAAAGTTAGCAGCTATGACCGGCTTGCCAAGAATTAATGCTTGCAGAAGAACTGTAGAGGCCTTACCCACAACTATTCTTGCTCTTGGAAGAAATTCTTCGATGCTAGGTGCGTTGGGTCCTCCAATCAGAGTTATTTCATCGATAATATCATGCAACTTCTTTTTGTAGCTGTCGTATGGCAAAGATGGGTGGAGTTTGACTACAAGACCAACCTCCCTCGGAATGGTTTTGCGGATCAGCCGGATGGTAGATAATTCTTCGTCAAGTGAGAGGATATAGCTTAACTTGCCTAGATTTGCTCCAGCGACATACAGCACATAGTCCCCAGATGTAGGCAGCACTTTGGGCTCGGCTTCGTCCTTTTCAGTCCTCCAAAAACCGACTATTTTGACAAGCGATTCAGGATATCCTCTACCTATAATCAAAGACTTGTAGAATGGCCCCCATACCAAGTATTCAGGGAGGAATTTATTTTCGAATCTGTTCATAATAAGAAATGACGTATTGACTGGCAATTCAGGGCTGATTATTCCTAGTTGCGGCGCGATAACTCTTATGTTGCGTTTATTGCAAGCAAAGGATAATGCCCTTCCAGTAGGGCTCATCCCTGTTACGTGAAATATCAAATTCGGCTGTTCTTTGTCAAGAAACTTGCTGGCCAGTTCTATCTCCAGATGGACTAGCGCAAGCGCCCTTGGCAGATTTCCTCTAAATACATTCCTAAGCAATGGGTAAACGTCCGCTCCACCTATGATCATTGACTCTTTAAAGCCAGGATCTTTTTCTAAATCAAGCACCTTATTTTCGTAATAGCTTAGCAGCTTCATTCCTTTTTTCAAATCTGAAATCGAGTAGTAACATATCCATGGTACATAGATTCCACGCAGTGTTCTCAAGATTTCGGTAAAGAAGTTTCTAGAAAAACTGGAACTTACTGTCGGCATATTCATGGACACAAATAGATTTTCATCTCTATTCTGTGTCATGTAATCTTCAAGCCCTTCAAGATAATGATCGCTTATGATACAGACTCCATTGCGGCATCTTTCTATGGTCTTTGAACCGTGATCAAGGAAAAATACTACCAAATTCTTTATGTTCTTCCCTGCGAAGGCTCTTGCAGCTTTAAGTACAAGAAACCGCACTAGTAGCCTAAGCTTGCCTTTTGATTTAGTTAATTCGTTCCCAGTCTTTTGTCTGACTGTGTAATTCTCGATCTTAAGATCAAAATTGCAAATTCTTGCCAGAGAGTTCATAATCTCCTGAGCTTCAAAGTCAAAAATCCCGTGTAATTCTACCGTCGCCGGTCTGTACTCTCTGATCAGCGACAGCAACGTTTTCACTTGATAGAAAGTATCAAAAATGCCATTTTTTGCTTCCCATATTGCATCGTACATACACCACCACAGGGAAGTATCATCGAACCCAAAGACATCGATGGCAGATTGTCCTTTAAGTATAGGTTTTGTTGGCCATGATTCCAACCATTTTCTAGCATCTGCTACGATTGACTGCCAGACCCCCTTCGATTGGGCGTATCTGTGAAAATACAAAGCAGGAAGATTACGCTGTTTCAGCTCCAGCTCAGCTGACAATTCAAGGGTAACTATGATGTCTCCGGGATTAGGGTGCGGGATGGATTGTAATGCCACTCCCTCACCTATTATCACGACCGTAGACTTATGGGCTGCCAATATTGCGCGCTGCCTCTAGTGACGACTTTTCAGATTTCAAGTCCAGAATGAGTTTGACGATCCTTTCAGCTGCTTTGCCATCCATCACTCCAAGTTCTTGCTCGGCGAAAATCTTACCTTTTTCAACAATTTCCTTGACTTTGTCTGTATTCCATAGGCACATTTCTATTGCAGGCAACAGGTCGCTAGAATTGCTTATAACGATTGCTTTTCTGTTTTTGATGAATGATACGTTGCTGTGAAGATGCATTAAGTCGAGCGAGATGACCGGTTTTTTCATTCGCATGGCTTCGACTGCCACTGTCGAATAAGACAGGATGACCAAATTGGAGATATAGAGCAGTTCGTAGAGGCTGAAAT
>CBQWHN010000056.1:0-7445 GCA_967728685.1 uncultured Nitrososphaera sp. | reverse complement strand
CTTACTTTGGGAGATTACGTTAACTGGGTTAGCAAAAGGATACTACATAATTTATTAAACACAAAGGATCATAAGATCTAGTGAATTTCTTCCGTCGAGAATGCCTATCCAATTCGATTCGCGGAATTTTGAAAGACTCAAAATAGGTTGATATTCAATTGGCTACCGTAAAAAAACAAGACATGAACAGTTCAGGATGGAAAACGCTCATCATTCTGAGTTGCTTGGGCCTGATTGTTATGTTTGACGAGACAATGATATTGCCAGCCATTCCGGATTTCATTCACAATTTCAACATCTCATATACCACTTCATCGTGGCTACTTTCGTCTTACATAATTGCAGCGGCTGTCATGACGCCAATTGGAGGCAGGCTATCTGATATCTATGGCAAGAAAAAGATTCTGCTCATCGTCATGGCAGTTTACACAGTAGGCGTTTTGGCAGGACGTTTTGCCACCAACATTGAATTCATGCTCGCTGCAAGAGCGGCACAGGGCGTTGGGATGGCTATGTTCCCGATTGCTTTTGGAATCATCAGAGAAGTCCTACCGGAGAAAAAGCTTGGAATAGGCCAGACGATATTCAGCTCCACATTTTCCGGTGGGGCCGTTGTCGGTCTTGTGGGTGGCGCAGCCATAATCCAGAATTTTGGGTGGCAGGCGACATTCTTGGCGATACTTCCTATCGCAATCGCACTCTGGCTGATAATATTGAGGTTCGTGCGCGTCCGGGGTCCAGTAGCAATAGAAGCTAATAAAGAGGCGGGTAGTCGCAATCCATTGAGTCGGCAGACAGTTGACATAAAGGGAACGCTGATTCTTGCCGCAACAATAATCTCATTTCTGGCCGGCGTCACCTTCCTAGAAAGTGATAACACTAGCGCAGGGTATCAGGTCGCCGGCCTTTTTGCCGCATCTGGAGTACTGCTTGCAGCATTTATCGTCATTGAAAAGAGAGTTCATTCCCCATTGCTTGATTTGAAGTTAATGACTAGCAAGACTTTCCTTCCTCCAACCATCATCCTCATGCTAGTCTTCCTGTCCATTTTCATGGTATACCTAACGATCCCTGTCATGGTAAGAAGCCCAGAGCCATTAGGATTCGGAGGTGACGCCATTGCCGTTGCGAGGGTTCAATTGCCCTTCATGGTTGTGTTGCTAATCGGGACAATTATGTCAGGATTCATCCTGAATAAACTCAAAAACACCAAGCTGACACTAATTGGGACGGTTATCAGCGCGATCGGATTCTTTTGCCTATTCCTTTTCCATTCGACCGAAACCTCGGTATCAGTTGGACTCGTGATACTCGCTTCCGGACTTTCGCTTTCGATTACCGGTGGTTTTAACGTAATACTGCTTTCCGTGCCGATGCAAATGACCGGGATAGCCCTCGGGATGACATTGCTGCTAAACCTAGTCGGAATGTCAGTAGGTCCGGCATTAGCCGGAGTATTCCAACAGATGTATCAAGGAACCGTGGAGGGAGTGGCCGGGCGATTCCCCACGCAGGAAGCGTACAACCTGATATTTCTTACAGCCGCGCTGATCTCAGTGGCGTCGGTTGCCTTTGCGCTGGCGGTGAGCAGAAGAAAAGTGGTCCCTGCATTCGCCCATGAAGGCGCGGCGAAAACAGACGAAAAAAAATAATCTATTTTCCACCAACAAAATGTTCCAGTTTGTCCATCGCCTTTTCGAGCAATTCTTCTGGTGGCAAATATACGATCCTAATGTGACCCGAGCCGTAGGTGGAGCCAAAGCCGGAACCGTGCACAGTCAGGACACCCGTGCGATTCAATAGATCGATTACAAACTGCTGGTCGTCCTTCCAGCGGTGCCCAAGGTTGATCTTCGGGAAGACGTAGAAAGCCCCACGCGGAACCCTGCACTGCATTCCCATCGCGTTGAGGCGCTTTACCACATAGTCGCGTCGTGCTCTCAACTTCTCGACCATTTTTGGAATGTGCACTTGTGATCCTCTAAGCGCCTGCACCGCAGCAATCTGCACCGGCAGGTTGGAGGCTATTCGCACGCGGGCGAGCTTCGGTATATCTTCGCGAAGACCTGCAAGTTTCTTGCAGCCGCTGTTCATAGCGATATAGCCGCATCGCCAACCGGTCATAAGGTAGGCTTTTGAAAAGCCATTGAGCAGGATGACCGGCGCATCCTTGGCGACTTTGCCGATGCCGGTGAACTGCGAATCAAAAACGATCTTGTCGTATATTTCGTCGCAAATGACATAGAGATCATGCTCTGTCGCAATGTCTATTAACTGCTGGAGACTCTTTCTGTCAAAAACTTCGCCCGTTGGATTGTTCGGGCTAATGATGCACAGTGCACGCGACCGTGGCGTTATCTTGGCTCTCAGGTCTTCAAGGTCAGGTCTGCCGTCTGTGTGCAGTTTGAATTCGACTGGCTTTCCACCATAAAATTTCGCGTACGATGAGTACGGCGGATAGTACGGCCCGGGCATCAGAACTTCGCTGTTTGGGTCAACTATGGACGCCATCGTCATGTCAAGGCCCTCAGACACTCCGTTTGTGACGACGACGTCTTCTTCGGTAACGTTTAACCCTTTCTCTGATTCCTTTTCAACAATTGCCTGTCGGAGCTCCGGCAGCCCTTCAGAATCGGCATAATAGTTCTCGTCCCGCATGACCGCGTCAACAAGTGCCTTCTTTATGTGGTCAGGGGTCTTGAAATCAAACTTGACAGGGTCTCCTATGTTGAGGTAGATTATCTCCTTGCCTGATGTCTTGTATTTTCGCGCGTAAGTGGTGATATCTCGGATGGCATATTCCACGCCGTGCGTCCTGTCAGATACTTTCAAGCCAGATACCTAAAGAGGATTTTGACCGAGATAAAATGTTATGTCTCCACAATAAAACAGTTTTGCATAAAATCTGGGCAATAAACTTAAAGCCTGTTTGGCATGTCTGCTCCTTGCAGATGGTGGCCAACTACGATGAGGTAATGAAACTTGCGCTGGAGCGCGGCTTCTACTTTCCAAGTTGTGAGATTTACTCGGATGCCCCTGCAGGTTTTTGGGAGTACGGGCCGACAGGTGTCAATATCAAGAACAAGTTTGTCGAGCTTTGGCGGCGTGAGCTGGTGAGGCGTGACGGCATGATGGAGATCGACGGGTGCCAAATAATGAGCAAGAGCGTCTTTGTTGCATCGGGCCACATCGGCAACTTTACTGATCCCATCTTAAAATGCGCAAAATGCAACTCTACATTTCGCGCAGACCGCTACGTTACGGAAAAGACTGGCGAGAATGTGCCTGAGAGGATGGCAGATGAGGAGATAAACGCTCTTGTCAAGAAACACAATTTGCGCTGCCCAAACTGCAAGGGCGAATTTGGAGGCGTCAGCAGGTTCAACATGATGTTTAGAGTTGGCATTGGACCGGCAGCGGAGGAAGCATACCTGCGGCCGGAAACTTGCCAGACCATATTCGTGGACTTTGCTCGAGTTTTCAAGACAATGCGCGGCCGGTTGCCATTAGGAGTCGCACAGGTTGGCAAGAGCTTCCGCAACGAAATCGCGCCAAGGCAGAGCCTTCTTAGGCTAAGGGAATTCTACCAGGCCGAGATCGAGGTATTTTGCAACCCGAGCAGGTTGAACGAGTTGCCAAAGTTCGAGGAAGTCAAGGACACTATCCTACGGCTGTCTGACGGGTCGTCAATAACCGAGGTAACGGCGGACGACGCGCTCAAGAAAGGGCTGATACCAAATATGCTTGTCGCCTACTATCTCGCTCTTCTTATTGAATTCTACGAAAAGACCGGCGTCGATGTTAAACGCAGCCGGTACCGCCGGCTGTCTGACGAGGAAAAGGCGTTTTATGCTTCTGTTGCGTTTGATTTTGAAGTCGAGACGAGCATAGGGTGGCTCGAGCTCGTAGCGTGCAACTACCGCTCTGACTATGACTTGAAGGGGCACGGCGCGACCAGCAAGCAAAACCTGGAGGTAGTTGATACTGTAGATCAGACCAAGGTGCTGCCGCACGTGTTCGAGCTGTCGATGGGAATAGACAGGAGCATCTATACAATCTTGGAACATTGCTACTATAAAGATGAGCATCACGATGACAGGGTCGTCTTGGGACTCAAGCCTTACCTCGCGCCCGTTGTGGTGGGCATATTGCCTCTTATGACAAAGGACGGGCTCGGCGAAAAGGCGCGCAAGATCCATTCAGACTTGAAACTTGACTTTGACACCTTTTACGATGAGTCAGGGTCCATCGGCCGGCGTTACCGCAGGCTTGAAGAGGTCGGCGCGCCCTTCGCGATTACAATCGACCAGACCACGATGCAGGATGACACCGTAACGGTAAGGCACAGGGACACGATGCAGCAGGAAAGGGTTAAGACGTCAGAGTTGCGGCAGTACCTGAAGAACGCGCTGGAAGCAGCAATAAATTAAAATCGCAAGCGAGCAAGCAACAGCGTGAAAAGCCGAAAAGGGATAGCGTCCGGAGACGAGATACCGGCAGAAAAATGGCTTGTCGCGTACCGCAACCCTGCTTCAAAAAGACGCCCCGGAGGCTTTGTCTTTATCCGCCAGTTCTACGCCCCCGGGTATTATGAAGCCTACGACACGGTTCTGACTTACGCCGAAAAGATGAACCTTGAAGTACTGTGGTTCCGTGAAAAGCGGTCTTGCGAGCCCTTCCTTAATCACGACTTTCCCGAGCTGGAAGCAATATGCACCTATTGCAATAAGAAATTCAATCACGCCGAGCCGCTGCCGTGCAGCCAGGAGGGCTGCACCGCTGAGTTCTGCTCAAGGGGCTGCATGGCTGAGCACAGGACAATACGACACAAAAACTAGCCAGCTTGTATAGCATTAAGCAGTATTAGCGAAGAGGCACCAAATAATAAACGAAATCTTCGATCACCGTTTTGCGAGTTCAAGCGTTGCCATGCGGACGCGCTCAGGGTCTTCCCTGAACTGATCAAGGCAGCGCGACGAATATTGTGCCGGCGCGCCTTCGCGTTGGTCCGTTAGGTCAAACCCTATTGAGATGAAGCTAGCCTTGAGCTCGGTTGTCCATTTCACATATGCCTCGTCGCTCACGGGCTGCAAAAGCTCGTCAGTCATTTCCGTGACAAGTTCAAGCGTCCCGCCCAATTTCAACTTTGAATAAACTGCTTTGTAGAATGGCTTCCAACTGTTCTCTTTTTTTTCGTCAATGAATCTGGGATCTGGCAGCACTGCTATAAATCGGTCAACCGAGCCATCTGGAAATGTCGGGAGAATATCTTCAAAAGAGCCACCTAAAATCACGACATTCGAAAGAGTAATTCTTGATTGCGCCAGCCGGCACTGCTCTTTGTCGAGTTCGATGCCGACATATAGCGAGTTGACATCGCGCTGGGCAAGGCTCTCAAGAAGGCTGCCATCGCCCATGCCAAGCTCTACGATTATTCTTGGATAAGAGGAAAACCTTTTCAGCATCACGCTTTTAGCAGCTCAGCTTCAAGCAATTGCTGCACTAACTGGACGACTTCCTGCTCGACCTGCTGCCTAGGCATGCCAAGCTTTGCTGAAAACTGGTCGGTAAGCTGATTTATCGTTTTTGTGCCGTCGCAAGTATTCCAGAATTCAACGATTGCTTCGTTTACCATGAACCCCTGATCCTTGTCGTTTGCAATAATGAGCGAGCCATCTTCCTGCTTCGCAAACTTTCCAACCTTGAGCGGCCTGCTTTTTTCATAGTCGATCTGGAAGCGCAGCTTGGGTTTTCCAAAGCCGAGCTTTTCTCGCACATCCGGGTTCATCTTCTCGAGGCTCCATGGCGGGTCCCATACAATCTCGACGTTGATGCTGCCGATCCCATTTATCTTGCCGACATAGCGCCTGACATCGCTTACCAGGGTATCGTGAAGAGGGCAGCCCCTTGTGGTCATTGTCATCTTGATGTCCACATCACTGCCACCTGCAACCTTGACTCCATAAATGAGCCCAAGGTCAACTACGTTGACCGGGATTTCCGGGTCCATGCATTTTTTCAGAGCGTCATACACTTGTGCTTCTGTGACCGCCTTTTGTGACATGCCTGCTATACTAAGGTGGGCAAAAACATGATAAATACTTTATCAACAGGCTAGCCCCATGAGTGTCTTGAGGTTCTTCTCGAAGGGAGGCGTGAGCACCCCGCGCTCGGTGATTATGCCTGTAATAAGCTCAGGCGGCGTCATGTCAAACGCCGGATTGAAGACCCTCACCCTTTTGGGCGCAATCCTCTTTTTGCCAACTTTGACTACTTCATCGACAGATCTTTCCTCGATCACAACGTCTTCTGGACTGCTTTCAAAATCGAATGTTGACAAAGGAGCTGCAACGTAGAACGGAACCTTGTGCACCTTTGCAAGGATGGCCACTTGATAAGTGCCAATTTTGTTGAACACATGTCCTGTGCGCAATACTCTGTCTGCTCCGACGATCACGCGCCTGATAGCGCCCCTTGCCATCATGTGGCCTACTGCAGTGTCAGGTATCAGGCTGACATCGATTCCGTCATGCTGCAGCTCAAACGCTGTAAGGCGCGAGCCCTGCATCACTGGCCGGGTTTCAGTCGCAATGACACTGAGGCGCTTGCCGGATTCTCTCGCTGCCCGGATCACGCCAAGTGCAGTGCCGTAGGCAACTGTTGCAAGCGAGCCGGCATTGCAGTGGGTGAGCACTATGTCGCCGTCCTTGAACAAGTTTGCACCGTTTGCCCCCAATTGCCGGTTAGCATCGATGTCTTCCTCGGACATTTTGAGAGCGTCATCAAGCACAACTTTTTTCGCTTCCTGCAATGTTCTCGTTCTCTTCGCCTTGCCCATTACCCGGTCTAGTGCCCAGAACAGGTTGACGGCCGTAGGGCGCGTCGCCCGCAGTACGTTGAATGCGGTGTCAAGGTCAGTCATGAACTCCGGTAGCGTCTTGGCCTTGCTCTGCTGCGCGGCAAGTGCAAGCCCAAAAGCGGCCGTGACTCCGATAGCAGGCGCCCCCCTGACTACAAGCTTTTTTATCGCGTCGGCCACTTCCTCGTAGTCCTTGCATTTTACATAGACCAACTTGTTCGGTAGCTTTGTCTGGTCTATGAGCATTACAGAATTATTCTTCCAGGCGACTGTCAGCAAAAGGTCCAGGTTGCGCGCCAAGTATGTGGAACCTTTTTTCTGGCAGTATTAAACCTAACTAGGCCTGCCTATCGAGGCAAATCTGCCGCCCGCAAACCTGGACTTGTCGAGTATGCCACGGCCGTCGTACACGGGCACGCCCCCAAGGTCTTGCTGCGTCAAGTTGCGGTACTCCGGGTGGTCAGAAACCAGAATCACAAGGTCGGCGCCCTGCACCGCGTTTGAGACGCTCGACATCAGCACGATGTCCGTCGGCAGGCTTGGGTCGCTTGCCACAAGCGGGTCGTGGACGCGGATCTCTTTCACT
>CBQWHN010000055.1:0-7554 GCA_967728685.1 uncultured Nitrososphaera sp. | reverse complement strand
GCCTGCCTCCTTTACGAGCACTGAGGTTTCATCGTAGCGCGCGCTAAAGTGCGTCAGAAAGAGCCTGCCCGCACCGGCCTTCTTGGCTATTGTTGCCGCTTCTGTCGCTGTGGAATGCCAGTTTTCAATCGCTTTTTGCTGCTTGTCCTGGCTGTAAGTTGACTCGAAGACTAGCACATTGCACCCGTGGAAGAATTTTGCAAGCTTGTCAGTAGGCCTAGTGTCGCCCGATATTCCTATCTTTCTACCTTTGCGCGGCGACCCGACTACTTGACTTGACCTGATCTTCTTGCCTTTGTAGGTTATGTCATGTCCGTGTTGTAGCTTGCTGTACAGCTCTCCCTCAGGTATCCCAAGTCTCTTTGCCTCCTTGATATCAAAGGTCCCTGGCCTGTCAAACTCTTCAAGGCAGTACGCAAGGGAGGGGATTGAATGCAACGCCTCGCAGCAAGTAACCTGGTACTCGTCTTCTTTCACCACGATGCCTTGCTTCTTTACTGTGTGGACTGCGACTTCAAAAGTTAGCCCAAAGCTGATTATTCGCATGTTTTCTTCCAAAAATTCTTTTACTCTTGACTCGCCGTAAATGTCTATGCCCTTTTCCCTTCCTTGAAGAGCCATCGTCTGGAGCAGCCCCAGTAGCCCAACACAGTGGTCTGCATGCAGATGACTGATGAAGATCTTCATCTTTCTGTTCATGCCAAGGCCGGCCTTTATGAAGTTGCGCTGCATCCCTTCACCGGCGTCAAAGAGTAGAAGCTCACTTCCTCTCATGAGGGCGACGGAGGACAGGCCGCGCTCGATAGTCGGCGCTGCCGACGAGGTGCCTAGGAAAACGAGCTGCATGTTTGCCATCTGGCTAGGCCTATGATAATGCCTGCCAAATTTATGCTGAGCTATAGCGGGATTTTACGACTTCTGCTATAGCCGGGCTTAGGTCTACTTTGGCGTATTCCCCGGGAACAGAATTGGTGGCGATAATATCCTGTACGCCGGCTGCCTTGAGCCTTTGAGCAGCGTCGCCTATCAAGAGCGCGTGAGCGCACATTGCATATACTTTGCCGGCACCCTTTTTGTGTAAGACTTCCGCGGCCTTGACTATGCTTCCACCGCTGCTTATCATGTCGTCTATGAGTATCGCGTCTCTGCCGGAAACATCGATGTCGAGCTTTTCGTCGACCGTCACTTCTCCTGTCGTCCTGTCGCGTGATTTTTTCAGAGCGAGCGTGTCAGTCTTCGAGTGCTTTGCAAATTCTTTTGCCCTGTCTGCACCGCCTGCGTCAGGCGACACTGCAATCGGCCTGCGCAGCTTCATTTTGGATGCATATTCTGCTAAGAGAGGGATTGAAGAAACATTCTGGACACTTGCAAAATATGACATGGCAAGCTGGCTGTGAATGTCAACCGTTATAACATGTCCGACGCCTGCCGATTGAAGTAATTTTGCAACAAGGGCGATGCTCACCACTTCACCTTCCAGAAATGCCCTGTCCTGCCGGGCGTAGGCAAGATAGGGAATGACTGCGCATACGTCGCGAGCTCCTTCGGCACATCTAACTGCCATCATGAGAGCCTGCATGAGGTGCGTATCGGCTGGTGGGTAGGTAGACTGGACAATGATACAGTTCTTTCCCACCCTATCCATCTTCATCTTGCTTTCGCCGTCTGAAAATACCCTCAGTTCTGCCGCCACCAGGTGCGCACTGAGCCGCTTTGCAACTCTGTCTGCAAGATCAGACGAAGCCGGCCCCGCTATCACAGATATCTCTGGCAATGTTTCTGACCGGTAGTGTACAACATCCTAATATCTATTCTGCGTACGAGGTGTTCTTAAATAACCAGTAGATGTCCCAACAACCTGTGTGGTTCCTACGAGTGGCCATGGCCATTCTGATGGTTCTGTCGATAGCACAGCAGGCATATGCGGAATTTTCATTTCATAACCAATTCTCATATATAGACGAAACCAAAGTCATGCATATTCTTGGCGAGATCAAGAACGAATCCGATACTGCAATGAGGAATGTCCTAATCACTATTTCATTTTACGACATGGAAGGCAACCTGGTTGATGAATTCCAAAGAGTTCCCGCGCTGCGGGTAATAAATCCTGGCGAGTCGTCGCCCTTCGAAATACTGTTCATCGATCAGAAGGCAGTCGATGTTGTGACAAACTTCACGATGTCGGCCACGGGCCAGACAACCGAACTAAGGGAAAAGCAGCTGAAAATCATATCGTCAAACTCTAGGCTGGATCTGCTGGGCACGTACTACATTAACGCGGTCGCAAGAAACGACGGTCAGGAGACTGCTACCAATGCGATCATGATAGCGACCCTATACGACAAGGATGGTAGTGTCATAGCCATCGGCAGTGCTTTGGCGGAAGCTGGCCCCGGAAGCTCGAACATGACAGCCGCCTCTGAAGCGCCTTTTGGCATTGTGATTACGGAAAAGTTGCAGACGTTCAAGACCGTCAAATATTTGCTTGTGGCGGACTCTGACCAGTATGGTTCAAACGCGATACTCCTTCAGGCGTCCGGACCCGGATTGACAAGCGGGAACCAGACGCAGAGCGGCTGCCTCATAGCAACGGCGGCATTTGGCAGTGACTTGGCCCCTCAGGTGCAACAGTTACGCCTGTTCAGGGACGGCATTGCGCTCAAGACCTATGCAGGAAGCAGTTTCATGAACGTGTTCAACGCCTGGTACTATTCGTTCAGCCCGTCAGTTGCCAATTACGAAAGTCAAACACCCTGGCTTCAAAATGCTGTGAGAACTCTGATCTATCCTCTACTTGGAATACTCTCCTTCAGCACTTTCGTCTATGACTCGCTTACATTTGGCAGCGAGCTTGGCATAGTGGCGGCAGGGATAACTGCCAGCTCGCTTGTCGGTCTTCTCTACTTTGCCCCGCTTGGAACCGCTCTTGGCATCATCGGCAGAAAAAAGATGTGGGACATGTCAAAGGCAAAAGTTGTTGTGGCGTCATCATGGGCTGCAGGCGCAATCGCAATAGCAATCGCAGAAATCGCAGCTGTGGAAGTTGTGATGATGTTTGGCACCTCGCTCCTTGTGCTGTCTGCAATTAGCACGGCAGTTATTGCAGTCGCCCGTGCCGTCAGATTGTGAAGCGCTCTATCATACCTGAATTAATTATTTTTGAGACCCGATCTGCGATTTTGTCAACGTTGATTCCGTAATACACGCCGCCAGTCTCCTCTAGCTTCTTTCTGGCTCGCTTCAAAATGGACAGGCAGATCTCCCGCTCATCTTTTTCATCGTGCACAAAAGCAGCGGCCACGAGTATGATGCCATTCAGGATGTTTTTCTCAGTCCCTGATGCACCCTTCCATGCCGATTCTAGGGCTTCATGAGCTTCCCAGTATCTTTCATCATTGAACAGTTCCACCGCGTGCTCTATCGCTTTGTCTTTGTCCGTGTGGCGCTCAATGATCTGCTCGTAACTGGCCGGCGGCGCTATTGCCGCAAGTTTCTCTACCAGCTCAGCTACGTCCATTCCGTCAGGCACGCTGGCATCAAACTCAATGTACTTTTTAGATACCCTGCTGTCGCGGACAATGACTTTGCGCCCAACAAGCTCCCTTGCCTTGTACAAGAGGGCAGTAGCGTCTTTTGGGGTGTGTAACCTGTTCTGCAGATGCAACATGTATCTATGCATGCTCTATTTCAATAGCTGCACTCAAGATAAACCCTCTCACTTGAGTTAGAGTTGGCTAAGAATATTAGCCTAGACTAACATTTATTACATAGGCTAACATAGCTATGCACGGATCTTGCTATAGGAAGCGGGCTTTACGCTGCATAATACGACCGAAGATTTGGCCATAATGGCTCCGATGGTAAAAAGAAAAACCAAGGATTTCGTACCTGATGGCGCTCGGGATAATTGCCGGAGCTCCGATAATAGTTGACACTTGGATAGGTGACTTTGTAGCGTCACCTCTTGCTTCCATAGTGTTCGTTACAATAGGGGCCGGAGCCGCGTTCTAGGTGGTAACAATAGGTAGGTGTCAGCCGCTCAAATGTAGGCAAGTTTTTTGGCTGGTCTGACTATCTTCCGGTCTTGCAGCCGGCATGCTGATAATGTATCTCACCACGCCATTGATTTGAAAAATTAAATACCTACAAAAGTTGCATCTAGGTGAATGAAGACACTGACCATTGACGATCAGACATACAGGCGACTGACATCCATAATGAGCGATATGATGCACACAAAAAAGCACGACGTCAACTATGACGACGTCATAAATGAATTGATAGACGTGTACCAGGATAGCCTTATGTTCAGTGGCGAAAACGCTGGAGGCTGATTTAAATTGCCGTTGGCCTGACTGGTTATGGCCTATATGCGTATGCTGGCTGTATGTGCACTTGTGTTCGTTTTCATATTCTCCCTATTTACGACCGTTTACGCTTTTGACGACCCAGAAATAATCCTGAAATCGTCATTTGTGGATTCTGAAGGCAGAGTCAAGGTAGTTGGAACCGTCAGGAACTTTGCGTCGACGCCAGTGCAGGTTACGATAGGCGTAGGGACTGGCGATGGTAGAACACTGCAGACACCATCGTACGGCAGGATAATCTGGCCTCTCACAGATTCGCCGTTCAAATTTGTACTCGACCGCGCGGCGAACGCCAGCGAGCCTTTCATAATGGACATCAAGGAAATTGAAGCCCCAAATTACAACGGCATGGTGGTTCTCAGCTATGACAGCATGGCGGTTGGTGAGAAAAGGGCGTTTGTCGGTACCATAAAGAACATCGCCCCGTTTGACATACACAATGTAAGCGTGTTTGCAGCAGTCCACAGCCCAGATCACAAGTCGCAGCTCGATACTGTAAGAAGCAACGTCATCAAGGTTATCAAGTCTGGAGAAGAGTTTGAATTCATCGCTTTACCGGATCCTGCAATAAGGGAAGAGGTACTTTACTACAGCTGTGCCGGACTTGACTTTGACGACCCAATAACCACAATGGACGCGGGCGAAGGCAAGTTTATCGCATATAACTTGAACGCGGTTGCACAGGTAAGCAGCCTTCGGTACGAAAACGCGACCGACGCCATCGCGTTCGGGGTTAGGCCTTATGCTCCTAACGGGGGCCTACTGAGCCTCCAAATACCACAGTTCTCACAGAACCAGACCGTGACTGTAATGCTGGACGGCGTACTTCACGACGCGTCGGTGAATAGCGATGGCAAGACGGTATCCATCGACTTTTTTGTACCGCAGGGCGATCACCAAGTGCAGGTCCAAGGAGTTAGGAACGTGCCCGAGTTCCCATCTACAATGTTTGCGCTGGCAACTTTGACTGCCGGAGCAATAATTACTGCGAGGTTCAAGGCAGCATTTAAGATCTCTTAGGACACTAACAGATCACCGTGAAGGTCGCGCTAATAGAGAAATCATCGGACAGGATGCGTTGAGCCTTTATAGCGACAACCTATCCATTATGGAGTCAGAATCGTTTGACGACTTGTATACGCTTGACTTCTACCTACAAACATTGGCCAAAAAACATGAGATCGAAAAAGGGCTGCTCGTTGTGCACGACAGACAGGAACGCAGTCGACCCGTCAATCGCATGGGATGAAAATTCCTTTTTTGTCAGTTAGACCTGTAATTCCTGTGCGCCACTGCAACCTTCACTGTGGAGTGGCAGGCGGGACACTCAGCCCAGTTGCGGCCGCCAAAGTACAGCCAGTCAAAGCCACATTTTACGTAGGTGCATTTGAGCCATCTGCCTCTTGGCACCTTGGGCCAGTTATCTTGCATTGGCTTTCGCGCGCGGCGTGCGGATCTTGGCTTTCTGCTAGGGCTCACGAATGGCACGGTGCAGAGTCCGGTTTGCCCGGTTAAAGATATTGTGATTTATTCTTGAATCTATATATAAGATAGGTTCTGCAAACGTTCTCATGTTTTATATATAGAAATTATACGTTACTTCGCCACTGAGAAGTCTTATATATGTCACTTTTCTATGCCTTTAGCTAATGAACAAGGCAATCATTGCAGGCTTGGCTGCTGGTGTTCTGGTAGTAGGACTTATTTTCAGTCCGCTGTTCACGGGATTCCCACTATCAACGGCACAGGCACAAGGTACCGGCGAAACAAAACACTTTACTTTAGTCGCAAGCGAAAAAGATCTACAAATTGCACCAGACAGTGATTTGCATCCAGGAGGTGTAATGTACAGCGCGATGGTATTTAACGGAACTATACCAGGACCAGTTATAGCAGTTCACCAAGGAGACAAGGTTGAAATTACTTTGAAGAATGAAGGTCAACAGATCCACAGTCTTGACTTCCACGCTGCAATTACTACGGCAGGAGCTAACTCGGGCCCAGTGAAAGCAGGCGAAGAAAAAACATGGTCATTTGACGCAGCCAACGCAGGCGCATTCTTCTACCATTGCAGTGGGGATGGTCTCAACGGCGTATGGGAACACATTGCCAATGGAATGTATGGCGCAGTAGTAATTCATCCACACAATGAGAAGCCAGCTAAAGAATTCTATGTTGTTTTTGGACAAGTATATAGCAGCAATGTCAACGGACTAGGTGCAGTAAATGGCACAGGACACTTTGATATGGGCAAGTTCATGTCGAAGGATGCAGACCTCATACTCACAAACGGAATGTCACACAAGTATGCTCCCGCAATTGGCGGAGTGGCCAAGATCACACTGAACAAACCATTGGCTGACGAACTCGGTGCGGGCAACACGACGAACTTCTTTGTAGTCAAACCAGGTGAGCAAACAAGATGGTTTATCGTCAACGCAGGGCCGAACGACTACGTTGCATTCCACTTCATAGGAGCTCAGATGGATGTCAAAGACGGTTCGATCATTAACAGGTACGGCACACAAGACAAGAATGATGAAACGTGGACTATTCCTCCAGGTTCCGCATCTGTGATAGAAGCAATCTTCCCAGAAGCTGGCATTTATGTTGGTGTTGACCACGAAATGACGGATGTAGTGAAGGGAGGAGCGTTCGCCGTAGTAGCAGCCGACGCAGAGCCAGCTATGGCCGACGACCAACCAGAAGGAACCTCAGTTATGTCGATGGAAGACACATTGGGCTAAAAGCCCATCATCCTTTTTCCTTTTTTCTTTTTACCGCAAAGCTTTTCTATACATTATCTTGCACTAATTACATTGGCTAAGCGTCAGTTTACGATTGATATTGGAAAGGAGCAGATCCCAGTCGAAGGCCAGGTGCACAAAAACGTCGCAGTAAAGTACCTGATGAAGAGGCGTAGGTCCCTCTTGATGACGAAGAGCCCAGAAAAAGTTGAAAAACTCTGGACGGACCTACCTAAAAAAATTAGAATAATAGGTAGGCAGCTGACCCGAGAATACAAGGTGAACTGGGAAAGGCTGGGAACTGAAGAATTCGAGGGTTCCCGCTTTGTATTCACGTTGGACGATCTCAGCGAAAATACAATAAGACAATAGTTACTTTTCTGTTCCAGTGTCCGGGATGATGAGGCCACCGATCTGGCTATATGTCCTTAGGAACT
>CBQWHN010000054.1:0-7622 GCA_967728685.1 uncultured Nitrososphaera sp. | reverse complement strand
CATCTTTTTGGAGCTGGCCATCCGCTCACAATCCCACTTGCAGTCGCGCTGGGCTGCGACATGTTCGACTCTGCTTCCTATATGCTGTACGCCAAGGATGGCAGGTACATGACTCCAAATGGAACCGCAAGGCTTGACGAACTTGCATATTTGTCATGCCAGTGCCCGATGTGCTCCTCTCATAGTCTACAGGAGTTGCGCGGCATGCAGAGTGATGAGCGCGTAATTGTAGTTGCAAAGCACAACCTTCACGTACTCAAGGCCGAGGTCGATACAGTCAAGCAGGCAATAATGGACGGGCGGCTGTGGGAATACGTCATGCAAAAGGCACGGGCGCATCCAAAGCTCATGGAGGCGATGCAGCTCTTCAAAGACATCGAAATGCTTGGGAACGGCACACCACTCTTCAAGGAAAGAGCGATCTTTTTCTACGAGCCGATAGACCAGCATCGGCCGGAGGCAAAGAGGTTCAGGAAGGCAGCCGCAGGATTCAAATCATCAAAGAAAATGCTAATTCTATGTCCCGAAGGCGAAGTCCACCCTTTCTACTCTACCCGGAGCTACAGGGAGGTCATTAAAAAGTTCCCGAACGCGCAAATCTGCAGCTACAGCCCGTTCCTTGGAATAATCCCGGCTGAAATATCAGACATTTTCCCGGCCTCACACAACCTTGCCCCAAGGTCAGGACACAAGCTTGAGGACTATCCCACATTTATTGAGTCGCTGCGCGAATTTGCAGGCAGGTTTGAACAAGTGGTAATCATCGCAGACGATTTCATGAAGCAGGCTGCAATAACTGCAAGGCTAAATGCCCGATTTGTCGATGATATCTCCGCGCTTTGAAATACGGCGACGCAATAAAGCTGCAAAAAGAGATTGCAAAAAAGGTAGCGGCAGAAGACGATTTTGGTAAGATCAATCACATATGCGGAGTTGACGTCGCTTACACTGGCTATACCGCGTACTGCTCTGCAGTGGTGACGGACAGAAATTCACAATTGCTAGAATCTGTCAACGCGGAAACTGCGACAACACACCCCTATGTACCCGGGCTTTTTATGTTAAGAGAGGCCGAGCCCATATTCCACACGCTCAGGATGCTAAAGAGTGACTATGATCTATTACTAGTTGACGGTCATGGGCTCTTACATCCAAGGAAATGCGGGCTTGCATGCTACGTCGGCGTGATGTTGGACAAGCCTACTATAGGAGTAGCTAAAAGCCTACTCTGCGGGACTGTGCGGCCGGACGGCTTTGTAGAGCTTCGTGGCGAGACTCTTGGTTACGCTGTTAGCAAGAAATTGTACATCAGCGTCGGTCATAGAGTAAGCCTGAAAACTGCAATCGCGATCTTGAGAGAGCTCGGCATTGAGCCATTAAGTATGGCAGACATCAATTCCAAGATGCAAAAAAGAAGGAAGGGGCTTAGGCCTTGACTGTCATTGGTTGCTCTTCGACCTTTTCCAGCTCGGGTTCCTCTGCAGGTATGAGGTTCTTAAGTTTGCCCCTTTGTTTGTGCTCATAATACATGTAGTCGCACATTAATAGACATAATGCAGGTTATAGCAGATAAGGCTTTTGTTGTGATAGCATAATAATATCCCAATGCTAATTGCTCATGGCATGCAAGGTACTGCCAAGAGCGCATGGTCCAACAGATTCATCATAGCTGCTATAGTTCAGGGAGCGGTAATCACCGGGCTTACAATGGTTATTGTTGCCGCGCAGATGCTAACTTCAGGTACCAACATTATCCAGTTTCTTTCGCTGTCATTTGAAGGTCCGGCAAAATGGTTCTTCCTTGGGTACATCTTTTACCTGATACTGGTGGTCGCGATAGCAGTAACGGCGGTCTTTTACAACCATCTTGAGATCGGGATGAGCAGGCAGATCCGGGGATTCAGGACTGTTCTTGCGTGGATACACTTTGTAGGTATGAACGTCGGCGGAGCAGCCACTACCATCACCATGATATTTGCGGGTCTCGCAGGCTCTGGGATACTTGGAGTGATTCTAGGTAGAAGCGATTCGTTTCAGCCAAATACCGCAATTATGGAGCAATTCATCCCCGTAATCGCTTCATTTACAGGGTTACTAAGCATAGGGGTTTTTGCGGGAGGCTTGGCCTATATCACGACGTATTTACGGAAAAATTAACCTACAATAATTAGAAAATAAAAATGAAAAAAGGAAAGGAGTTTCGCAGTCCGGGACTTAGCCTTCTTCCCAGCCCTTGCTGAACACACCGTTCTTATGCAGAGGGACTGGCTGTCCTGGAGTGTATTCCATCGGCCTCATCCAGAAGATAGAGTGTGTCGGGCATACACCTAAACACGCGCCGTCTGAGATACATCTTTCCGGATAAAAGACGAACGCCTTACCCCTCTTCCATCCTTCGACTGGTTTTACCCTAAGAACGTCCGGGCCGAGGGCAGTGCAAATCTCTACACAGAGTGCACAGCCAATGCATCTTTGCTCATCGATGTCAGGAAGTATAGCAATTGGCATCTCTAATTCACTTACACGTCAGTATTGTTTGAAACTATTTAAACCCTATGGATATTGCAAAACGGTGTTATAAGATCGTGGAGCGGGCACGTGAGCGTTGATAGATCGAAGAAAAGAAAGGAAAAAAAGAAATCTTATTTGTTCATTCGAAGAACGTCTACTTGGCCGCTGTGTAGCCAATCCTTCAGCTCTTCATGACTTGGCTTCGCATCATGCTTGCCTGCCAAGTGAAGATGCAGAAGAACATAGTTAATTTGGTTGAGCAGCGGTTTGTTTGCTTCGTCGCCTCTGCGAGCCTTTGTCTTCAAGTCAGCTGGAACAGTCCTCCACCAATCATCAAATTTCCTAACCATACCACCAAAGGGAAAACCGAACTTAATAAGCGTTTTGGGTGAACGCCGTTATATAATAATGGAGACGGATTTCGCAACCCATTAGAAATATAGGGATTGGGAAAAGAGAAAGTAAGCTATGCCTTTTGCGATTCAGGAACTGCAGGGTGCGTACAAAGCTTATCAGCAGTTTCTAGCACGCAATCCACCTGCACACCATGTTCGCTACATATTCCCGTTCTTTGCCGGCTCGTATTTCGCTTACCGCAAAGTCGATATACAGAGGGTTGCAGCAATTACCAATTCGGTTTCTGAAAACCCAAGCTACGTCGACATTGGTTGCGGGTACGGCGACTTTCTTGAAAAGGTGCGCAGGCTTGTATCGAATGCAACCGGTATCGAAAAGGAAGGGGGCATCTTTTATTTCTTCCAAGTTTCCAAGCCTGATTACATCCAGCTGATGCCAGTTGAGGGCTTGTCCGAGCCGCTAGACGTCGCGTTTGTAGGCTGGATGGAGCCGGGGCAGGACTTTCGCAGGTTCGTGGCGCGTCGCGCAAAGTGCGTGATTACGACTTTTGACGCTGGAGGCCAATGCGGAATAAACGGCGGCTGTGAATATGACGAATTTGGCTTCCAACGCGTGGCGTGGTGGAGGACCCCTTCGTGGATAGATGTCAACGCGGAGCTCATGAACCGGTACTACACACCGTCGCTTGACGCCAAAAAGAAGCAGGAGTTGGCCGGGCTCCGCACTGCACATAATTTTTGGTACGTCTATGCAAAGCCTAACAATGCTGGCAGGATCAAATCAGGTCTGCAGTCGCAGTTGGAAAAAGAAGACCATAGCGATAGGTTCGATTTTGAGTCTGTGCTTGATGAGTGCGGCTTCCGTTACAAAGAGGAGCTCCCAGCGCTAGCAACCAACAGGAAATTATGGGAAGTGATGTTCGACTAGATGCCTTTCAATCTTGAGGATTTGCGCAAGGCAAAGCGGGCGCTGACGCAATTCAGATCAGCTGCATTGTCGCCCGAGCACGAGCGCTACAGCTTTCCGTTCTTCACTGGCTCCTACTTTGCCTATCGCAAGGTCGACGTAATGCGTGTGGTCACCATAGCCCGAGCGATCTCGGGCAACCCGAGCTACCTTGATGTGGGCTGCGGCTATGGTGACTTTTTGAAGTGTGTGAGAGAATTTCTACCAAATGCCGAAGGGATCGAAAAGGAAGGAGGCATTTTCTATGGCCTCAGCGTTGTCAAGCCTGAATACATCAGGATCGCTGACGCTCACTGGATAGACAAGAAGTACGATGTAATCTTCGTGGGCTGGATGGAGCCGGGGCAGGATTTCCGCGACCCAGTTGCGCGAAGCACGGATGTAATCATCACGACACTTGACCAAGGAATAAGCCTTGCAGCCGAGTTCGAAGGCCACGGCTTCCAGAAAATCGCTTGGTGGAGGACCCCCTCATGGGAGGACGTCAACACCGAGATCATGAACAGGCATTACACGAAAATGCCGGACAGAAAACAAGCCGAACTTGCCAAGATGCGCGGCGCGCATAATTTATGGTACGTCTACACAATGCCAGAAAAGGCTGGTATTGTCAAGGATGCGCTCAAGAAGCAGCTTGCTAAGGAGCCAGTTGACCGCTACAACTTTGAAAGTGTCCTTGACGAATGCGGGTATCGCTATTTGCAAAAGCTGGAGAACCCGGCGGCGCCGGAGCCGCTATGGCAAGTGCAATACGATTAGCAAGATTTAAAGCGAGTATTACCGACAGCTTACGTAATAAGAAATTGAAAGTAAAGGTAATGGGAGCGGCCAAAGAGGTCGGCCGCTCCGCGTTTCTCGTTAATTGTGACCACACCAACATTCTGATGGACTATGGCGTTCTACTAAAAAGGGAGCCCATTTTCCCTATGCACGTCAAGCCAAAAGAAGTAGATGCAGTAGTAGTTACTCACGCCCATCTTGATCATTCCGGCTTCGTGCCTTCGCTGTATTTGTCTGGCACTGTCGACATCCCGGCATTAGGCACCCTTCCAACGTTTGAGCTTTCCGAATTATTGATCGAAGACATGATCAAGCTGTCTGGATTCTATCTACCGTTTGAATACATTGACGTAATGACGATGTTAAAGAGCTCAAAGAACCTGCAGTATAGGGAGCCCTACTTAGTAAACGACGCCAAGGTGACCCTCCACGAATCGGGACACATTGTGGGCGGCGCCAGTGTGGTAGTAGAGCATGATGGCAAGAAGATATTCTACACTGGCGACATCAACACCCGCGGCTCGAAACTTTTGAGGCCTGCCGACCTTGACTTTGGCGAAATAGACATGATGATAACTGAGAGCACTTATTCACAGACTGAACAACAGCCTCGGGAGGAGGCGGAAAAGGATCTCATTGAATACGCTAATGATGTCATAGAACGTGGCGGCACATTGTTTATCCCATCGTTTTCGGTGGAGAGGGCTCAAGAAATAGCGTGCGTACTCAAGGCTCATAATTTCAAGCATAAAGTCGCAATGGACGGGATGGCCTTAAAAGCGAACCAGATAATGAGCCGTCACCCCACTTTCCTCAAGGACCCGGATATGTTCAAGCGCGCCATAGGCGAAGCAGAGTGGATACAGGGCTGGAGCAGGAGACGCAAGATAGTCAACGAGCCTTGCGCAATAATTTCGCCGGCAGGCATGCTCGTCGGGGGGACAGCTGTCTTTTACACGCAGCAGATAGCAGACAGCGACAAGAACGGCATTGCCCTTGTGTCATACCAGGGTGAGGGGACGCCGGGGAGGATGCTCCTTGACAAGCGCGTAGCCAACTTTGACGGAAAGATAAAGAAGTGCTATGCCGATGTCAAGCGCTTTGAATTCTCTGGGCACAATAGCAGAAGCGAGCTCTTTGAAATATTAGATACAGTTAAGGGCAATCCCAAGGTGCTAACGGTGCACGGCGATGGCGCTTCATGCATCAAGTTTGCAGAAGAGATCAAGGAAAAATATGGCTACGACGCGCGCGCCCCTGACCAGGGTGAAGTAGTCGAGGTTTGATAATCAAGAATACCGACCCGTACAAGTTGAAAAAGTGCGTGTCGTGCAAACGGGACATTGTCCTCGGCGAGAAATATTTCACCTACCCGCTCTCACTCCAGCAGGTATGCCTCCAGTGTGCTGAAAAAGAAATACCAAAAACCATTGAGGTGCTACAGAAAGATCTGGACAAGATAAGGCAGGAAAAGACCTAGGTGCTGAGTGCCTCTTTTGTTTCTTCTTTCCTTACTGGCGTGGCATTTTCAATGCCGCCCACCTTGCTGCCTGGGTTGACATAGGTATAGCCACTCTTTGTTACCACTTTGCCGTGCACAGTGCCAAAGACCTCGACGTCGCCAGTCTCATTCACAAGGTTGCCCCGCACGATGCCCAGCATCCTACAGGTGCCTTCGCGCACGAAAAGGTTGCCTAGAATCTTTCCCTTGAGCTCGAGGTGGCCTCTGTTGAGTATGACATCGCCAACAACTTCAGCAAGCATGAGGGTATCCTCAAAGACTGTGAGTGAGCCCATACGCTTGCCGTCCACTATCTTCATAGTTACATCTCTGTGGCATCAAGCCGCCACATTAGCCCGGGAGTGCAACAAGATGCACAAAAGAGTGAATTTTTGCCTACTACTACCTTTCCCTCTTGACCCACACGGTCCTTCCCTTGTGGTCTAGGAGCTCTACGGAACGCTCCAGCATCTTTTTCCTGATCTCGTCTGCCTCGTCGAACTTTTTCTCTGCTCGCAGTCTATTGCGCGCTACCAGCATTTCCTCTATTTCTTTCCTTTCTTTTTCGCCTGTAATAACGGTCTTCAGCCCAAGGATTTCCATTATCTTGTTAAATATTGACAATGCTATGTCAGCCATTTCTTTTGTCAGCTTGTCTGCCGCCGCATATTGATTTAGTTTGGCGACAAGTTTCAGAAATTCTGTCAGTGCAAGCGCCGTGCTCATGTCGTCGTCCATCGCTGTTTCAAACGCCTTCATGGATTCGTCGCATAGCTGGCGTATAGCCGCAACTTCGCCTCCGCTTCCGGCAGCAGAGCGCAGCTCAAAGGCACACGTCTCTATCTGACGCCATCTTTGCGCTGATTCTTTCACTAATTCATCGGTATAATCAAGTGGCTTGGCGTAGTGCACGGACAGGCAGTAGAGCCGGAGCGAGTTCATCCCCCAGCTCTTCAGCGCCTGTTCAATAGTCACGATGTTGCCAAGCGACTTGCTCATCTTTTGTGAGTTTATCGTGACCATGCCAGAGTGGACCCATATTTTGGCAAACTGCTTGCCCGTGTAGGATTCTGACTGGGCTATCTCGTTTTCGTGGTGTGGAAAGACAAGATCGTGGCCACCACCGTGGATCTCGAAAGTGTCGCCAAGGTACTTGAGCGACATTGCAGAGCACTCAATATGCCAGCCAGGCCTTCCCTTGCCCCACGGACTTGCCCACACGGGGTCTTCTGAATAGAACTTCCAGAGAGCAAAGTCGAGTGGGTCTTCCTTTGATGGGTCGACCTCGATTCTGGAGCCTGACTCGAGCTCCTCTATCGGCTTTCTTGACAGCTTGCCGTAGCCGGGAAACGACTTGACCCGAAAATAAACGCCGTTCAATGTCAGGTAGGCGTGTTCTTTCTTGATCAGGCCGTCAATCAGCTGGATCATTTCCTTGATGTGCTCGGTCGCCTTTGGGTGGTGGTCTGCCATCATTACGTTCAGCCCGCCAAAGTCGCGAAAGTAG
>CBQWHN010000053.1:0-7663 GCA_967728685.1 uncultured Nitrososphaera sp. | reverse complement strand
TCCATCGATACGCTGACAAATGAGCGCAACATCTTGGCAAGCGAAGACACCCGCTCACTTTTTATCGGATTGCGCTTGACTGGCACGGCGCTACTTCCCATCTGGCCCTTGCGGAAGGGCTCGGCGACTTCACCTATCTCTGTGCGCTGGAGGTTTCTGATCTCTACTGCGATCTTGTCGAGCGTCGAACCAATAAGCGCGATGCAAAACTGCATCTCGGCAAAGCGTTCGCGGGGCATAACCTGCGTTGCGGCATCGACAGGATACAGTCCAAGGCGCTGCGCGACAATCTTTTGCACTTCAAGCGCCCCGTCGCCCATGAGCGAGCCGGTGCCAACTACTCCCAGCGTCTTGCAGAGCATGAACCGCTTCTCGCCTTCCTTGATGCGCTCGAGATGCTTGGCCATTTCTGCCGCCCACACCGCAAATTTCAGTCCAAATGAAATGATGCTGGCGTGCTGTCCATGTGTCCTGCCAACTGCTGGCACCTGCCTGAACTGGACTGCCCAGTCTGACATCAACAAAGCCAGCTTGGCCACTTTTGACTTGATGATCTCAAATCCATCACGCATCTGCATGCAGGTCGATGTGTCGATGATATCGTTGCTCGTCAAGCCGTAGTGTATCCACGGCTTTGCTTTCACAGAAACCTGCTCGCTCAGTGCTTCTACCACGGCGGCAGTGTCGTGATCGGATACCGCCTCAAGCTCGTTAACTCGGGCAAGAGTGACTTTGCCCGAGCGTGCTCCTTTCGCAATTTCGCTGGCAGCATTTGTGGGAATCATTCCTATCTGGGCCTGCGCCTCCGCAACGGCCGCTTCAAAATCCAGCTGGTATTGAAGTCGTTTCTCGTCCTCGAAAATTCCGCGCATCTCTTTGCTACCATAGCGTCCCGAGTCTATCGGCAGAATTGGCATCCGTTGTACAGCGGTATAGTGCTGAAAATAAATCTTATTAGAGTACATCTCATTCAGAAATCTATTGCAGATATTCATTAAGGTAAATTCAGGCAGAACCTAATTTAGTCTCTGAATTTATGGAGGGCTCGAGCCCACATGCGCTTCAGCGCTCGCGCAAGCTGATGGCGTATACGAACTGGTACGCGCGCACAACATGACATGCGACGAGCGCTAAAGAAGTACAGTGACAGGTTTGCTGCCTATGCCAAGGAAGGCTTATAATTACTAAAGGAAATAGCAGCAACAGAATTGAGCGAGCTTGTCACAAGGAGCGGTAGCCATAAGGTCAGGAAGATAAGCGACCTTGAATATCGCATAGATCCAAACTCTGCTACGGGAATGAAGGTACCGGTCACCATCTACGCTAACGACTCTCTGATATCAAAAATGGTAACTGACAGGACAATCGACCAGGCTGCGAACGTCGCAACGTTGCCCGGCGTCATAAAACATGTCGTGGTTCTACCAGACGGCCACGAGGGCTATGGCTTTCCAGTAGGCGGAGTCGCAGCAACTGATATTGAGGAAGGGGTCATCAGCCCGGGTGGTGTGGGGTATGACATCAATTGCGGCGTCCGGCTTGTGCGGACGAACCTGAAAGAAAGCGATTTGCGGCCGCGGCTAAAAGATCTTGTTAACGAGCTTTTCAAGTCAATCCCCTCCGGCGTCGGGAGCGAGGGCACAGTAAGACTGACCAGGCCACAGCTCGATGAGCTCTTGGTCGAGGGAGTAAGGTGGGCCGTCAGGCACGGCTACGGAACAGACGACGACGCAGACGTGTGCGAAGAGGGAGGCATGATGGCTGGGGCAGACCCTGCAAACGTTTCGGACACTGCAAGAAGAAGGGGTGCCCCTCAACTCGGGTCATTGGGGTCGGGCAACCACTTTCTCGAAGTGCAAAAGGTGGACAGGATTTTCGACGAGCGGGCCGCCAAGGCGATGGGCATCAACCAGGTTGGGCAGCTGACTGTTTTGATACACTGCGGCTCGCGCGGCTTTGGTCACCAGATATGCACCGACTACCTGCGCGTTTGTGAATCTGCACTGCGAAAATACGGGTTAACGCTAGCGGATAGGGAGCTTGCATGCGTTCCAAACAACTCGAAGGAAGGCGAAGCCTACCGCAAGGCAATGTATTCAGCGCTCAACTTTGCGTGGGCAAACAGGCAAATGATCACCCACTGGACACGCAAGATTTTCGAGCGTGTCTTCAAATCCCGTGAGGGCGGCCTTGGAATGGATCTCGTTTACGACGTTGCACACAACATTGCCAAGGTTGAACGTCATAGGATCGACGGCGAGGGCAGCCGCGACGTGGTTGTGCACAGAAAAGGTGCTACCAGGGCGTTCCCGGCAGGAATGGAGCAAGTGCCAGGCAAATACCGCAGCATAGGCCAACCAGTGATAATCCCGGGCTCGATGGGGACTGCTAGTTGGATCCTGCTTGGCGGCCAAAAGTCACTTGACCTGAGCTTTGGCTCGACTGCGCACGGCGCTGGCAGGACGATGTCAAGGTCTGCCGCAAAGCGGAACTACACTGCAGAGGGTGTGAAAAGTGGGCTAGATTCAAAGGGCATATACGTCAGGGCACTGACAAGGGAAGGCGTCGTCGAGGAGACACCCGAAGCCTACAAGGACGTCGACGCAGTCGCCGATGTATCACATTCGCTTGGTATAGCCACCAAGGTCGTGAGGCTCGTGCCAATAGGGGTGATAAAAGGCTGACATCTGAAGATCCGGACATTGAAATAATCAAGGCACGCAAGCTAAAAGAGTTGCGCGAAAAGGCTGCCGCGCTTGAAAAAAAGTCAAAACCTTCAGGTCAGCCAAAGAAAAAGTCTGCCCGCGAAATACTGTCGAGCTTCCTTTACGACAGGGGGGATGAAGTGCTCAATTTAGCATACATGCAGTACCCTGTACAGACGGAGGCGATCGTTACAAGGATCGCTGAACTTATGCAGTCAGGCGAAATAACAAGCAGGATTTCCGGAGGCGAGCTCTTGGCGCTTTTCAGATCGGTCGGGCTCAACGTAAGGGTCAACACCACCATAAAGGTAGAGGATAAAGGCAAGCTCATCTCGTTCTCCGACAAGCTGAAGCAGCAAAATGATTGACTTGACAATTATTGGCACCTTTATCCTCGATTTTCAGACGGTTGATTTTGAGCCGGACTCAAAGATCGCTTTAGACCTGCTTTCCGACTGGCAGAAAGCAAGCCAGATGGAAAACGCTTTTGCACTTGACCCACCAGTGCAAAGCGCCGGCTGGTCGTTTGCTAAAGTTTTCCTTGCCGGACAATTCGTGGAAAAGGTATATGCAACTCATGGCTCCGATGTTAACTCTTCAAAGGGCAAAAAGTTTGAGGACAAGTTCGTTGCGTGGTTGCAAAAAGAATTAAGAAACAAAGGCTGTGGCGCCCAGATAAAAATGGCGCCAGAAATGAAATCGATCTAGACTCTGCGGCCCCTTCTGCCACCCGGCTTTCTTGTGGTGTCGTGCGGTATGGGAGTCACATCGTCAATCCTGCCTATACGAAATCCTGCTCTTGCAAGCGCCCTGATGGCAGCCTGGGCCCCCGGTCCGGGGATTCTCGGGCCTACGCCGCCTACCGCCCTCACGCGGATATGGAGCGCACTGATTCCCTTTGCCTTGGCGACGTCAGCTGCCGCAACAGCAGACTTCATGGCTGCATATGGCGAAGACTCGTAGCGGTCGGCTGTAACGTGACGCCCGCCAGAGCTGAACGAGATCGTTTCGCTCCCGCTCAGGTCGGTGATGTGGACAAGAGTATTATTGTAACTGCTAAAGATGTGGGCTACCCCCCATTTTGTCTGGGTAATTTCGTTCGTAGTTTCAGACATGCACTTAAATTCGCTCCTTTAGAGGGTTAAAAACGTTATCGCATACCAAAGTGAACATAGCCCCTGTTCTCAAGCAGCTTTTTTCCAACAAAGACGTCCCCTGCCCCCCGCTGCACTCGGCCTATAACATGCAGAGCTATTCCTGATTTCTTTGCTGCAGATATTGCCCGCTTTATTACTAATTTCGGGATCGTTGCTACGATCTCGTACTCTTCGCCGCCGTGGAACACTAGCTCGTGTGCATCAAGGCCATTTTCCTTGGCAAATTTTTCCGCCCCGTCTGCAGCCGGGAAGCTGTCAATTACAATATTGACGCCGCTCTGGCTTGCCAGCTCATAGAGCGATATCGCAAGCCCGTCGCTGGAATCGATCGATGATGAAAAAAATTTCGCAAGAGCCAGACCAAAATGCTGCCTTGGTTTCGGCACTAACACTGATTCCACAGCATGTTTTCTGAACACGCCTGCAACTTTGGCATTTCGCATCAGGATTTCAAGACCCGCGGGCGGAAGACCAAACGTGCCCGATGTTACAACAACATCGCCCGGCTTGGCTCCTTTTCTTGTTGGCATCTTACTAGCAAATCCTATCATACTGCAATCGATGACGAGCCCGTTAGCCTCATTTGTGTCACCGCCTATTATCCTTACTCCAAATTCCTTTGAAGCGCCGGCAAACCCTCTTGCGAGCCCCTCGACGTACGGCCGAGTGCAATTTTTTGGCAGGCCAAGCGATATCATTGCCGCATGTGGATGGATGCCCTTTGCCGCAAAATCGCTGACACACGAGACGATGCTCTTTCTCGCCACCTGCCACGGCTCCATGCCATGGGGGACATCGGTACTTGCTACCAACATGTCGGCCTTGAAAACCACACCCTTGTCAAGCATCGCAACGTCATCGAGGTCGGCTATGCCAAGCTTGCTCGCAAAGATCCTAATGATCTCTTTCTCATCTAACTTGGTCATATATTGCATGAACCTTTTCACTTGCATTGTTGTAGAGCGATTGCGCCTTATCGGCTCTGGCCTCGACAGAGACCCTGATCGCATGCTCGGTGTTTGACGGCCTAACCAGCACCCACGAGTCTTCGTCTATTATGGCCTTGACGCCGTCTTCAGTTATTATTGAAGATGATTCCTGTTTGAAAATATCGACCAGCTTTTCAATCACTGCATTATGCAGCGAAGAGTCGGCTTCTATCTTTGATCTAATCTGTGCAAACTGGGATGCAAATGCCAAGCACTGTTGAATCTTCTTTTTGTCAAGCGTCGAAATGGTGGCAGCAGCTAGGAGGCCGTCGCGGCACATGTTGAATTTCGGCATGATAAAGCCAGCGCTGCTCCCTTCACCTCCCGCCTCCGCGTTTGACTCAAGCATCTTGCTGACAACGTTTGCCTCGCCCACCTTCGAGTAAGACAGTTTGCCCTTGTGATCGCGAACGTACTTTTCTATCGCCACACTGGTGTCGATGCTGCTCACAAATTTTTTCATGCCCATTTCGAGTGCCCTTGCAATGCAAAGCAGTAGGGTCGCGTCCGGGTTCAATTTTTTGCCAATGCTGCTGACGACCACCAGCCTGTCAGCATCCAAATCGAGCGCAAAACCGTGGTCGAGCTTGTTTGCAGTTACAAGCGCGCGCAGGTCTGCCAGATCGTCTGCCGTCGGGTCGGGGTCCCTTGAAGATACTCCTGCAACGCCGTTGATGCTGTAGTAATGGTGGCCAAGCTTTTTGAACAATCTTTCTCCATAGCCGCAGGCAGCGCCGCCACCGGCATCGATCCCGACCTTGACCTTCGTGCGGCCTTTTGCAATGTCAACCACTTCGTCAACGTAGCGCGAAGAAATCCTAAACTCACTTCCAAATTTGTTCTCATGCTCGCTTGGCGACCTGAGCAGTTCATCAAGCTCGTGCTCAAAAAGCCCTCTGCCACCGATTATGAATTTCAAGCCATTCCACTGTAGCGGGTTGTGGGAAGCCGTTATAATCACGCCGGCGCCGTACCTGCGCGCTTCACGGAATGCGGCCGGAGTCGGCGCAATGCCGAGGTTGTAGACATCGACGCCGCCAGCCATCAGTCCTGCTGCCACGGTCTGGGCGATTATCCTGCCGGACGGCCGGGTGTCTCTTGCGATCACACACCTACCAGATTTGATCAAGCCGGCAAACTGGCCGGCAAACCTGTTAACTTGGTGCAAGTCGAGGTCTTCGCCATAGATCCCCCTGACACCAGAGATCGATATCTTCACAGCGAAAAACTGATCTCGGAGGTATTTAATTTAGCGCTAAGCATTAAATAACGAGCGACAGAAGTTGCGTATGTTTTGCCCTAGTAGCTCAGCCTGGCAGAGCGAAGGTTTCGTAAACCTTAGGTCGAGGGTTCGAATCCCTCCTAGGGCTTGCACGCTTCATTCAGCTAACGATAGTAAGAAAAACTGAATTAGACCCTAGCCTAAGCCATGCCTGATCTTTAGTCTTCTGTTACTATCGCCTTCATTTCAGAATTGCAATAGGGACATGACAGTCCATACCTAAACGATTCAGGAACAGCCGCCGTTCGCTTACAAGTTGGACAGAGGAAGTAATAGACGATGCACCTATCTGACATTGGTAGTATAGCGTAGCAGTTGCGTAAAAAGGCTTCGTTAATTCCTACTTCGAGTGCGTATTTTTGAAACTTTAAGTCACTCGAATACGTATGATATGCAATGGATGGGACCTCCGCCTGCGGCACATGTGGCAAAAAGACTCAGGACTATCCGATCTATTGTTACATGTGTGACGATTACTTTTGTTCAGAATCTTGTCACCTCCAAAAGCATGCAAAACCTTGGCAGAAATATTAGAGTTGGCAAGAATTGAACCATTCAAAAAATTAGGGGGGCAGATCGGCTAACTTAACTCCGGCTCCGACGCTGCCTTCTTGATCTTCTTTCTTTTGATCTTGTGCCGCAGCTCTTGTTTCTTTTCCCTTAATCGCCTTTATCGCTTCCATGCACGCCGCTTTGATCTCGTCATAAGCAGTTACGCTCAGAATTTCATCCAAGGCTGGAAGTGCCACGTCGCCGTGGTTTGATAACTCCTTGATGGCATTTTTCTTTTCTGCTGAATCTCGTGACCATTTCGCCCGTTCCTTCAATTCAAAGAAAATGCTTGCATCGGACAATTGGCTGACCCATATAGTATTACATAGAGTTGTATTTATGGAAGACGCTAATGATTCCTGACTGCCAACAAGTTGGCGAGGTTCCTGTGGCAATGCGAATATTGTAGAGTCATCTTTTCCACAGGCCAGGCTTGCAAATGTGATATCCCTTTCCAATCCTCCCATTGCATACTGGGCAGAGCTTGGGAGGGGCCACTCTCCTTGGCATATCTTGCATGTTTCCCCTCATTGTTTCATTATACGCCTTGTGAAGTGCATGCAGCTGCGCTTGCAGCCTAGGAATGTCACGTTTGGCCTTTCTGTTGTGCATGCGGAGCTGGACTTTGTATATTTTATGGCTCAGATCCCTTAGTCTCTTTTTTCTGATGTGCCTGTTTCGATCTACCAAAGGCTGGTCATCATGCCGTTGATAACAATATAAGCATTCACGAAAATCTGTTATATTTCAAGATTGCACCAATGCTTGCAGCTTTTCTGATTGCTAGAATATACTTAACCTTCGATCGCCTGCTGCTTTGCAATCTTTCTTGCGTCAAGGATCTGCCAAATCCAGAATCCTATTGATCCAAGGCCGACCATCATCAAAGCAAGCATCATGATTGAGGTCATGCTTATACCCTAGGTCATATTTAGCGCAAGAACAGAGTTGATACCAAGGAATCATGGATATGAGACG
>CBQWHN010000052.1:0-7684 GCA_967728685.1 uncultured Nitrososphaera sp. | reverse complement strand
ATTTCAAGTCATGGACATATCGACCACGCAGGTGGCTTGCTCAACCTTAGAAAACAGATGAATCAAAAAAGGAAGATTCCACTCATTCTTCACGCGGATGCCTTTAGGAATAGACTAGTCAAGTTTCAGGATGGTAGGACAATAGACTTACCCGCTCCAAATAGATCTCTTTTGACAGAAGCAGGGTATGAGATTTTCGAAAAGAACGCACATAGCTCATGGTATGATGACAGCGTACTAATTACGGGAGAAATTCCAAGGACCAATAATTTCGAAAAAGGATTTCCCAACCACTATTCTGAGGCCGATGATGGTGAGATTGAATCCGATCCATTGATCAAAGATGATCAGGCAGTCATTTTGAGTCTCAAGGATAAGGGACTAGTGATTATCACGGGATGCGGACATGCAGGGATAATAAACACCATAAATTACGCAAAAGAGTTAACCGGGGTAAATAGGATCTACGCTGTGCTTGGAGGAATGCACCTTTCAGGTGGATTATTTGAGCCAATTATCGGTAAAACCGTCGGAGAATTAGAGATATTGAAGCCCAAGCTCGTTGTGCCATGTCATTGCTCGGGCTTGAAAGCTGTTACCGAAATAGCCAGGAAGATGCCTGACGCTTTTCTACAGAACAGCGTCGGAACTAACTATATCTTCTGAATTAGTGTTCATGTATTCTGACAATTCGACATAGATCGACGAAATTCCGAGAATCCTAGGACAGATGTGCAAGACTGACGCAATTAGGGCCATTATGGCATGGTACGATTCTAGCGCTCCAGATTCGCTTAAAATCACTGCTCCTACCGTCATAAGCTAATCTCTATATAATGAAGACGGGAACAAAACCACTGGATGAATCTTGAATGCTATCTGCAGGCCGGCAAGATAGCAGCCCAAGTGAGGGAGAGTGCTCGCAAGAAGTATTATGTGGGTTCGACCCTTTTTCAGATTTGCGAATCGGTCGAGGCACAGATCCGAAGCATGAATGGCCAGCCAGCATTTCCTGTTAACACCAGCCTCAACGAGATAGCAGCTCATTACACTGCCGAACCAAACGACTCAACGGTGGTAAAAGAGGGAGACGTTCTCAAGATAGACATCGGCGTGCACATTGACGGTTACATCGCAGATACGGCTGTGACCGTGTGCTATGATCCAAAATATGAATCACTTGTCAAGGCCGCCGAGACAGCACTTGGCGAAGCTGTGCGCATGGCAAGAGCCAACACAAAAGCAAGCGACATAGGCAGGGTCATAGAAGGTACCATAATCAAGTTTGGCTTTAGACCGATCCAGAACCTGAGTGGCCACTCACTCCAGCAATATACGATTCATGCAGGCAAGTCGATACCTAATATCTGGACAATAGGATCTTCCTTTACGCTGCTTCCAAACGAAGCGTACGCGATAGAGCCGTTTGTTACGACAAAAGATGGACAAGGAGTAGTCCACGAGGGAAAGACGAGGAATATCTTCGGAATAACATCTAGAAAGCCGGTAAAGGATAAGGAGGCAGACAATCTCTTGGAGTTAATATGGAGTAGGTTCAGGACTCTGCCATTTGCCCTGCGATGGCTCACCAACAAGTACGACGAAAAAGATCTACGCCGGCTTATCGATATACTAGCGAGGAAGAGAAACGTGCACGCGTACCCGATACTTGTGGAAGGGCATAACAAGATAGTCGTTCAAGCGGAACACACGCTCATCCCGACAGAATCGGTTGCTAACGTCATCACTCTCTAATGCTTGTCTTCTGGCGGGTACTCACCATAGATCGCAATAACAAGCGTGTTTGAAGACGAGCACTTCTTGCACTGCAGGCCGGATCGATACACGTAATCGCCTTCCTCAAACTGGCGCCTTGTATTCTCACCACACGCCTGACACTTATCTTCAGTGTATATGTCTGGCTTGACTTCCTTTTTCTTGCCAAACAGCATTACTGTCCGACTCCCATTGTGTTTCCAACGCCGATTATCATGACTGACTGTCCTTCGGAAGTCTTGTCCTCGATCACCGAATATACGGTACTAGTTACCTTCTCAAACGCATCGGCTATTTCTTTCCGCATGATGGTAATCGCATCCTGTATCGACTGCTTGACGATGACCGCGTACACCGGTATTTCTAGCCGAGTAGCCACGTCCTCTATTTGGTACTTTTCAACGCCAATGCCGCCTATAGCGGCGCCGATGCCCTCTGCCACGTCGCCTGTCCTTTCGCCTTCAAGCTTGAGCGCAGCATCTATCATTACTATGACGTCGATCTTGATTCCCATGTCACCTGCGAGTCGCGTTATGGCTTCGCCGGGTCTCCCTACGGTTCCGGCAGGTCCTTCGGCTTTGAGCAGGTACAGTTTCCTTCCCTTGAATTCATCTTCGCTGTAGACCGTTTCCTTCGCCACCAATTTCTTTTCCTTTCCAAACATCATTTTGCCGACTACCATTGGGCCAATGCCGTCGCCTATTGGCTGGCCCCGCTTGAATGCGTTTATTGCCTTCTGAAGTGCTTCAGCTTCTTCAAGCAAGAGAGGCATTACCATCTGGAGCTGCACTAGAACAAACATGCTGGTGGTACGTTTGCCCATCAGGTAAAAGTGCCTTACAATCTTGTAAATCATGTTAAGGGCTGTCGCCGCTTCCAAAATGTTCTCTACCTTTGAAACCTCCTGGTCGCTTGCGCCTGCGCACAATTTTCTAACTTCGGCACGCAGCCGTTCGTCTCTAGTCCTCATTATATGGTCCAGCTTACGCACTATGCCGCTCGGGTCGAGGTCTACCGGCATTATCGTGAAATATTCCAAGAATCTGTCGACTCCAGCAGCCGGGTCGTTTGACGTAAACGATCTTATCGCGGTCTTGACATAGTCGACCGCTTCCTTCCTAGCGCCTTCCTTCATTGTTTTTAGCTTGCCAAGCGACTTGGAGATTTCTCCCAGAATGACGCGCGACTGGAATTTCTGTGCGTACATCATGAAAAACGGAATTATTGCAATAGAGATTATGTACACCCACAACAACGGGCTGTTAGGGTCAAACTCTGAACCAGCACCGCCAAGCAAGCCGCCCAGTTGAGATAGAAATTGAGAAAAACCTAACATTTGATGCTATTATCCAAATCGAATTCGCTTGCAAGCTAAAATAAAGGTTACTTTCCTTTATGGCAGGTGCATTGACACTTGACCATCTTCATGTCAAACGAGCAATCATGGTCTGGCCCACATGCCTGTCCCACCGGCCACTCGCCGGGGCAGTCGCCGTGGCGGTTGCGTTTGCAAAAGAACGTCAACATCCGCAGTGAAATTGGTGTACAGAAGATTTAATGTTTTGGATCACATCTGGATGTTGAATAACTGGGGCGCGTAGATAGAGCCTTCACGCACCCGCTTCACCTTTGCTACTGACAGGTAGTGCGGCCACAAAGTCACCATTATACACCCTTCAGGCACACCCTCTGGAACTTCGATAACTTCGATGTCGCTTTCGTTCACGCCGTATTCGCCGAGCTTTTCCTTTGCAAGCCGGACGTGATCTGAAGGCATGCCGCTGCTATAGAGGTAGACCTTGCCTACGTATTCTATCCTCTCTGCCATCCGGAGCGGTTACAGTTCTCTGACACAAAAACGTATCTTACTCAGAACCCGAGTCGCCAAATATCAGCTTCATTTCGTCAAATGTGAGCTTTTCGCCGCTTGACATCTTTTTGAGGGCTGCTTCCTTCAGCGCGTTCCATCTTTCCTGGTATTCCTTGTCCCGCTTGACGCGCTCTTGCATCGCCTCCTGCCTGGCCACTCTCCGCTCATCCATCTCCTTCTGCTTCCTGTGCCGGTGCTCTGCGGCCTGCATGCGCGATTTCTTAAACGCAATGGCATTTAGTTGGGTCTCTATCATTTCCAGCTTGGCGCCGGCTTCCCTAACTGTGTGGATAGCCTTTCTGCGATCTTCGTAGAGGTTTTCTCTCTGGTTTATCAGGCTGTCAAGGCTCTCTTTCAGCTTACCTATCTTGCCACCGTATTCCTCTTTCAGATTGAAAATCCGGTTAACCTGATCCTTCAAATGGTCGTACTGGGTAGACATTGTGCGGTACTTATCCTCCTTTTTGTGCATCATTTTCAAGGTATGAAGCTTCGTGGCGATTTCCTTAGACCTGGCAACTAGCTTGCGCTCTTCGTCTTTCGACAATTTCTTTGTCTGTATATCTCGCTCTATCTGCTCAAGCGTCTTCTGGAGGTTATGCATGTCGCTACGCTCCTTTCTAGACTTTGCCACCGCAGGGCTGACTTTGTCATCCAGACTCCTCATCTGGTTTTTGGTCTCAATAATGCTATTACGCATCTCCATGAACTTGGGGTATTCGGCATCCTTTTCCTTGTTGACCTGCTTGAGCTTCGATCGGAGGTCGTCAAGTTGGATCCTCTCCTCATCTATCCGTTTCTTGACGCCTTCAAGTTGGCCGTTTATCTCCTCAATCTTTTTTTCGCCTGAATTTTGCTCTTCCACAACCACCTTTTTGAACTCCAAGAGAGTCTTGAGATTGGGATCATCAGGGTTGCTGTTTGATGTTGTTGCTGTCAATATTGCGCTGCCACCATTGTCACTGTCTCGTACCACGTTCGCTTACGCACTGTTATAACACCAAAAATATATTTTTTGTCATTCTGCAGCCCTATATAATGGCAATTAGAATACCTCTTGGGGTGGTGCAGCAATTGCAACCGCCCCTACATCTTTATAAGATCAGATTACGTAGTGCTAACGATGGATGATTTTGAACGGGATTTTCCAGACTTTGACTGGAAAAACACCCCTGCCTACAAGCATCCGGGTGGCAAGGACTGCCCCTGCCCAAAGCATGAGTACATCAAGGAACAGATTAACGTAGCTAAGGCTGTTAGCGACAACAATAAGGACATTTCGCCAGAGTTCCGGCAGAGGGGACAGGTCACGCTCAAGTTCTGCCCTGACCACTACGAAGTGTATTTTAACGAGGTCATACCGGCGATGCCGCTAAAGTATCGCTTTATGACCAAGGTTGCTCTTAAGTTGGGCGCGATATCGATACAAAAGCTGACTTATATGCAGTCCGACCAGTGCTTTTACTGCAAGTTTGGCTCTGGTGGCTTTGACAAGAAAGCAGAGCTTCCGCCCATCTAGGCGTCTATCAGCATTGTAGAGTCAAGCAACATGTTCCGGAGTGTCATTTTTATGTCTGAAGAAAAGCCGAGCGATAAGACGTTGCGGATGATTATCGAAAGATAAGAAAATTTGCGTCCGGCCTCTGACACGTACCCATCATAAAATGCTTTTTCAACTTCCCGGTAGCTGCCTAGATCCATGGTGCTTGCAAGGAACGAGCCAATGTCCATGTTCCTTGCATAATGAGAGTTGCTCTTTTGTATGAACCCCAGGTCAGTCCTGACGACTGAATCATCTCTGACGAGATAGTTCTGCGCCTTGTTGTCGACAAACGCGTAACCGGCGCGGTGCATCCTGCCCGTCAGGCAGCCTGCGTCAAAAGCCACTCTGGCAGGCTGGCCGGAAGCGAGTGCTATGTATAGGTCACCCCCTTCTATGTATTCTTCAACCAGGTCAATGTCTGAAATTGAAATCAGCTCTGGTGTCGAAACCCCTATTTTTTCCAGGTTCTTTCGCATATCGTGTCCCTCATTTTTCATGATTTCTCTGAACGTTGGAGGTGCCGACGGTTTGACTAGGAGCATTGAGATCAGCGAATACATATAGATCAACAAGAATTCGTGGAATTCCTTCGTGGGCTTATTCCGCTTTACCACCACTTTTTGCCCGTTCAATTCTTCCACGGATACTTCGCGTTGCCAATTCACAAAATACAAGCCAAATGTAATTAGCGCATGGGCATTGATTTACTTTTATTCAATGCATAATAGCAAGTATGGCCCTGCAGGTACTGATGTCGCTCCATGATGGCCACACCACTGCAGGGAGGTTCTTCACATCTGCCAACGCTAACAGCTACGACACCATCGCCAGCCTAGCGACTTTCGGCCAGGATTTTGCATGGAAGCACGAAATCGTAAGAGCTGTCGGTAGACGCAAGTCCGTGCTCGAGCTTGCCTGTGGGACCGGCGTGTTGTCTTCAATGTTGGCCGATGCAGATAAGAGGGTGGTCGGCATCGACCTTACGTTTGAGTACTTGCATAGATCGAAGCGCAAGATGCAAGCGGCAGTTGCACAGGGCACAGCCGAAGTCCTCCCTTATAGGAACGAATCATTCGAAGCAGTCGCGTCATCGTATCTGGCAAAGTATGTTGACATCCAGAAGGTGGTCGACGAGTGCTGGCGCGTGCTCAGGCCTGGCGGGATTATAGTTTTCCACGATTTCACTTATCCTGCTGGCGTCATGCGTAGCCTTTGGAATGCTCACTTCGCGATGTTGCGGCTAGCAGGAAGGCTTCTCACGTCGTGGAGCATGGTCTTTGAACAGCTTGACAACTTGATAAGAAACTCGGACTGGGTTGACCAAACTTCTGGTGCCCTCCATAGCAGAGGATTTCGGAATATCGATCACAAGCGGTACACTGCAGGCACAGCTGCCATAGTGTGTGCTGAAAAGCCATGACTATTACAAATGGGACGCGCATAAATGAATGGTTCGTACCAAAGTTCGGTCCTACAAGGTTCCGGGTCTTTGTAGGTCTACTTTTCCTGCCGTATACCGGCATGTGCGTTTCGTTTACGATCATTGGTTCAATGCTTGCCGGAGAAATAGCTTGGGACAGGGTCGGCGCGATCGCACTGATCTACACTCTTGCCCTCGGGATTTCTGCGCATGTAGCCGACAGCCTGGGGTCGAAAAAGGCGAAACCGTGGGGTAGCTACTTTACTAAGGCACAACTTCTGGCGCTGATGGCAGCGACTTTGGCAGCGGCGTATGCAATAGGCATCTACTACATTGTGTTGTTTGTTCCGCTATTGGCGATAATCGCGGCGCTTGAAGGATTCTTTTTGTTTGCATACAACTTTGAAGCATTTGGCGGCCGCCTTCACAACAATTTTTGGTTCGCCGTATCTTGGGGATCTCTGCCAGCGCTTGCAGGATACGTCATGCAAGCAAATTCGATCAGTATCGTGGCATTGTGCGTGTCAGGCCTGACCGGGCTTGTCACTTATGCCGAGATCAGGATGTCACGGCCTTACAAGCAGCTATTGCAGAGCGGCAACCGCCCTGAACATGCGAAAAGACTCGAAAGCGGGCTCAAGATCATCAGCCTCGTCACAATAGCGTTCGCCCTAACACTAGCTTCTTACAGGATCTTTTCATGATGCTTATGGATACCCAATCTGTGGCAGGCACAATTCTAAAGAAGAATGACTTTGGCGCCTCCATGCTACAAAAAATTGCCGAGCTCGAAGCGAGGTATGGCATTAGGCTCGGGTTGGCCCAAAAAGTCCTTCTGGCAGAAACAGGAACGGTTGAACAGGTCCTGAGCATATTGACCAATTCAACCATCAAGGTCAAGGTGTTTGATCAACAAGAAAATGCAAGGACAATCAACAGGCAATCTATCATTACGAATGATGGAGACAAAGTGCTCATTAAAGCGTACAGTAAGGTTTTCAAACGCAATCTACCGGCAAAGGTAGTGAGCCAGATAAAGCGCAAAGAAACAGGCATTGGCACGATAATTGCGAGT
>CBQWHN010000051.1:0-7721 GCA_967728685.1 uncultured Nitrososphaera sp. | reverse complement strand
AATATCTATTTAAGATTTATACAAATATTTTATTTGCAAAACCAAAGATTTGTCAAAATTTGTATAATTCTGACCAGAATGGTGTTATAAAAATTATAAATTATATGTCAAATAAATGAATTTATTAGCTGGATATCTTGTCCATAATGGAATATCTTTTCAAGATTTTGTTATGAAAATTATCCACCATTGTATAAAATTCTCATAAATCGCTGAAACCACAGCTAATGGAGCTAAAGCCAGTGCTGGATCTTGAGGAAGTCGCCTATGGGCTCTTTCCGGAGAAGCTTGAAAAGCGCCAGAGCCTGAGGAACAGATAGCATTGGCTTTTTGAAGTGGTTGTCGGTTGCAATCCTAGGACAAGCGACCTGCACAAAGGCGTCAATCCCCTTAAAATTCTGCATGCGGTCGTCTGTTATTTCTGTCAGCGCAATCATTTGCACCTTCTTGCCAAGCTTCTCGAATTCTTTCTTCAGCTCGAGCGCGCGCACGTGGGCGAACTGGCCCTCCTTGAGGCCAATGATAATTCCGATTTTTTCTGAGTCAAGCGCTTTGTAGATTGAAAGTATTGCCCGCTTTTGCATGCCTTGCGCAAACTCGTTTACCTGCGAGTACTCCTCGAAATATGGGTCAAGCATGAACGTCGGTTTTTCAGTCGACATCGCAACGCTTGCAGAGTGAAACATGCTCTGCCCCAAAAAAATGTAAGCGTCGATCTGCTTTTGTACGTTGTACGCAGGATAGAATTCGCAACCAAACACCTGTGCGTCGCGGAGCTGGCCCTTGCCCTTTCCAATGATAACGCTGTAGCCGTTATCCTCGAATATCTTTTTCACGCTTTCGATCTGGTGAAGGTGTTGGCTGTCAGTAAGAAGCGATACTGTTCTGTATTTGCCCTGAAGTTCCTTTGCACATTTTGTCGCGACAACATCAAAGCTAATGTCGTCAAAAGCATCGATCATTACGACCTTGTCACCAAAGGTCTCCATCGCGATCGTGTGACCGACGTTGAAGAGGATGTCTGTGCCAAGCATTTCTGCTGCATGAGTGTTGAGGTCGCACGAGCCCCAGCACGTATCGCCGATGACGTATGCCTCTATGCCAAACTTTTCAGTAACATGGTCGGCGGCGTCCTGCAACTTTGGAATCAGACCTTCAGGACCGTTGAGAGCGACAGACATTGGCTTTCGCTGCTCTATCACTTCAAAAATTCTCCTTTCGTCAATCCTAATGGTCATGGCTTCCTCACCCATGTTGCGAATTTCGGACCGACTACTTTGCACTTGGGGCAATAAATGCAGTCGTGCTCCCTTAACGTGAGCGCCTTCATTTCAGTAGCTGCACCTTGCCAGTCAAACACATTGAACGGGCACACTTCGACGCACGCCCCGTCTTCAAACCACAAGTCAAAGTCGAATGCCGCATTTCTGCCATAAATCCCAATGTTGCAAGAATGATCTTTCCATACTGGAGGTTTTGAAATGCTGTCGCAACCCTATTTACCTGAACGTTGGACTCGATAGGCAACATGAAAAAAGACCTGCGAAATTCAATTTAAATCATGCTATGGTAGAAGAATGGAGGCAGCCTGCCGGTACCACCGTCGGTAAAAGGCCCCATTTCAGGCCCCGCAAGATCCATCACGTAGACGTGCTAGCATGGTTACGCCGCCTTAGGGTTGCTCCCTCCCGGACCTCACCCATTTCGACGATAGGCAGTCGAGGCCGCGCCTTCGCGCAGTTCGCCACTCATAACCATCCGACACGGCGTGATTTCATTTCAGCAAGGCAAGCGGGTACTTCCTACCAGCGGATTTACCCGGTAGTTACTGATCCTGGCATAAAGCCGATTTCCAGTGTGGGGTACGGCTGACACCCCGATCCTCCCTGCCTCCGCACAGTATTTTGCAGGATGGCTATATTTGCTTGTTGGATGTTAGCACATTGATTGTCATACAGACAGAGCATATGCCACCTGTAGAATCGTGTCCACAAACTGAGCACTTTTTGCCTTCGGTTCTTTGAGCATTGCGAAGTATTCTGGAAATCTTCATCATAGAGTTGTAGGCGTTATTCTTTATGCCTGCGTGGTCCCTTTCTAGCCTATTGAAAAACTCGCGCAGGTCCGTCCGTATGCTCTCGTTCATGTAGGGACATTCCTCTGACTGAAACTGGATCTCGCGCTGAAGTGCGTAGAAGGCGATTTCGTATTCGTAAATTTCAATAAATGGTTTGACCTTTTTCATGCCACTCGCGTATTTCACCGGATCGGGATAAGTCCAGCTGATGCGTTCCACGTCGCCGGCAAGCAGATTGATCATGAATGTTTGCAACTGGTCGTCCATGTTGTGCGCGGTTGCGACAACGTCTGCGCCCACAATCTCTGCGGCAATGTCAATTGCACGTCGGCGGAACGTGCCGCAGATCGAGCAGGACGACATTTTCTTCGACGGCCTCAATATCATGGCCTCATCCATGTCGACTCCAAAGAGCGATTTGTAGCTTAACACCTTACTCTCCACGCCCAACTGCTCGCAAAAGTGCTTTACTATCTGCAACGACTCGTCGCGATAGCCCTCTATCCCCTCGTCTATAGTGACGCCAACCAGCTCGTTGCCATTGTTTGGGTGCTCGTCAAACAGCGTTTTCAAGATATACAATAGGGACAAGCTGTCCTTGCCGCCAGAAACCCCGACTGCGACCCTATCGCCGTACCCGATCATTGAATATCTTGAGATCGTCTTTGCAGTCTTGTCTTCAATCGAGCACATGAAGCACTTTTTGCATAAATATTCGCCAGAGTACTTCCTGTGGTAGACGCTCTCCGCTTTCTGGCACTTTCTACAAATCATTAAGCGCTGACCCACTGCATGGCTTATTAAACATTCGAGCATGAATTGTTATTAAATCGAGTTCTATTCTTGTGCTATTTCCTTTAGATTTGCTGGATGAAATCAACCGCAGGATATTTGACATATCGAGCCGCGACACGTCCCGTTTGTAGAGTTAGCAAAAGACCTTGAAATCTCAGACGCGACGGTGCACATGCGGGTCCGCAGAATGGTGGCCGCAGAACCATCCGCAAGTTCACTATACCAACGGACAGCCGGCTCTTGTGCTATGTCAGACGCTACAGCCGCTGCAACATAAGCTACTTTTGCTGCTTGTCCTTCTTTGACGACTGCCACCAGTCGAGGTAGTCGTCATGGTGTTTTCTCCTTGGATCCTCTCTGGAATTTTCAGCCTTGTCGCGCAGTTCGTCTATTTTTTCCCGGGAAGCAAAGAGGCCACAGCTTTTACAGATAAAGTTCTTGCTAGTAAGGTCAAATTTCAGCTCCCCTCCGCATTCAGGACAAAAACTTGCCAATTATGATCGTAGTTACTTCCCGCTAATAAAAGGTTTTCAAGCACGCATTTCCTTTGGGGAAAAGTCGGAAGCACCTTGCCGCGCTCCAGAATGTGTGAGCTATTGCAGATGCAAAATAGGGCGCCAGAAATTTAGTTTCGGTGCATGGACTTTAGTCGTCATTCCGCTTGTCGCAGTCGGTTCGCCCGTCTTAGCGCCATGCACCGAATACCAAGATGTTGAATTTTTTGAAATTAAACCTTTACTATGATCCTGCCGGCGTCGGCTTCGACCTTTGTAATCGAGCCGTGCTTTATTGCATGCGCGCCCTTTGGCAAGTCGACAACCGGGATTTCCGCTATCGCGCAGCCAGATGCGGTGGTAATGTCTGCCTTGTAGCACACAACCGCACTTGGAGCAACCCCATATTCTCTTATTGAATAGATTGTGTAGGCACCGACGCTGCTTCCTATTGCATATGGAAATACAAGTACTACTCCCTTGAGTGATTTTTTGTAAAGCTCGTGTTTTGGGTCGGTTATTTTGCCAGTCTTGCCATCGACCATTGAAAGAAAGTTGATTGGTTGCACTGTAACAAGAGCTTGACCTTCTCCTGACCCACCTACAATTTTTTTGCAGTTGCTGATTATCATTCAGTGTACTCACTTGATATAGTCTTGATGTCCTTGAGGGCGACCTTGACCTTGTTGGAATTATTGAGATAATAAGCGCCCTTGACGCTGTTTGACACTATCGAATCATATTTTTCCTTTGTAACATAGGGAGTAACACATGTACATGAATCGCACATGAATTCCGCGCCCGATCTTTCGAGCTTGGTTGTCAGGCCAATATTAGCCGCCTGATTGTGTATTGCCCTTGAGCAGAATATCATGCAACGCTTGTTAAATTTTTTACCTTCGACAAGCTTGGCAAGGTAATCAAGTTCATGCATGCCGAGCTGGGGGCTTCCGAGCGTAATAATGTCGCCATCATCTGCAGTGTTGAGCTCGTCCATCATGGCTTTCGCCTCCTTTCTGTCAAATGAAATTTTCTCCTTGGCCTTGCCAAGTGTGAACATGCCGCAAGAACCTGATGTTCCAATTGCTGCGGATAGCATCTTTGCCTCGATCATCGAAGGCCTAGATATACCACTGAAAGCAACCGAGCTTTCCTTGATGACCTTGCCAGCAAAGTAGCCCATTAGCCCAAAATCAAGCTCGCTTTCGAATTTGAAATTGGCCTCGATTCCCACATTCGGGTTTCTTGCCTCTTCAAGCCGCAGATCTGAAAGAGGCGCCTTGCCGGTGACAGAGCTGGCAAGCGCCGAGAGCGCGCTTTCCTTGTTTGTCATCAAGCCTAAAAGCGAATTGGCAAACACGGCCGCGTTACTTTCTGCAAAGCTGACAGCGGTGCCCTTGCCGGGGATGTCAAAGACTTCGTACGGCGTACATGTAAATGACGGCGTGACACCCATTCTATGATACGACTCGACAATGTTTGACTGTTTTTCCTGAAAGCTGGTAGGAATGTCTTCAGGCTTGCTTCTGTCATAGCCAATTGGGTTTACAGTCGTCTTTACGACGACCTTGGCTGTGCGGCTAAACTTGTCAAGGAACTTCACGCCGGCATCGCCGATGGTATTGTAGTTGACGCCAGAAACGTGGGCCCACCTTATTGGGATGAGTTTTTTTGCGCCCGTTGCCTCGCCTATCGCGACAAGAATCCTGTATGCGGATGCAAGCGCTTCGCCACTTTTTCCGGCAAGCACTTCTTCTTCGTCCCTCGAAAGTTCCAACCCAGATATGATTTCTGTAGAGAGTATAAGAACCATTACGCAATTATATGCTTTGCACGCAATCTGTTGCAGATGGTAGTAGTAAGACGCTCTATGAACATCATATTAAAAAAAATGGAGCGAGCTCTCGAGCGGGAAAAGCCGCCCCGTCTCACCGCGCTCCGTGGGCTACAGATTGAAGAGCAGGGCGACCCATTCAAAATCCTGATAGGCACAATTCTGTCTGCGCGGACAAGGGATGAAAACACGACTCGCGTTGTAAACAAGCTCTTTGCAAGGTTCAGGACGCCGCAGGACCTTGCCTCGGCAGACATTGACGAGATTAAAAAGATAATCCACAGCATAGGTTTCTACAACGTCAAGGCCGAGCGCATCAAGCAGGTCTCGCAAATGCTGGTAGTCAAATTTGGCGGGCAGGTGCCCTCAGACATCGACAGCCTGCTGGAGCTGCCAGGCGTAGGCAGGAAGACAGCAAACTGCGTACTTGTCTACGCGTTTGACAAGCCGGCGATACCTGTCGACGTACACGTGCACCGAATATCTAACAGGCTGGGGCTGGTCAGTACGAAAATACCCGAGCAGACAGAGCTGGAGCTGAGCAAGCTTGTCGATAAGAGACTTTGGACTAAGGTGAACGACACGTTTGTCATGTACGGCCAGAACATCTGTCTTCCTGTCAGGCCAAACTGCACGGTATGCGACCTGAAAAGGATTTGTAGGTATTATTCTTCTACTCGGGCTTCCTCTTCTTGAACATCAGCAGGCCCATGATCAGTCCGCCGACACCAAGCATCACGCCAAGCGGCACGTAGTAAAGGGGCGACTGTGAAAAGCTCCCGTACAGTATTTCAAACGAGATGTCGCCAGCAGTGGTATTGGGTGTCGTCTTTTCGGCCTCGTTGCCATATACCGCGATCGAGCCGACAGCAAAGCCCGTGAGGTCCAGCCTATCAACCACGACCCTCTTGCCGTCAGTTACCGTAAGACCCTGGGCTGAGTCATGGCTGATGGAAATCGGGTTCTCATCTGACCAGCCGGGTTGATTAGCCGGGCTCACGTAAAGCCGGGCGTTCCTTGCATCGGGCGTGTTCACCACAACCCAGTATGTCCTTGTCTCGTTTCCAAACATCGTGATTTCAATGTATTTTTCGCTAGGGGCCGGCTCTTGTATCCTTATGATCGTTTTGGAGTCGTTGCTCGGGACGTATGTCTGGTTGTTCGTTAGGCTGATTATCCAGTTTGGCTGCTTCGGCGTGTCAAAAGTGTAGACGAGGGGGTTGTCCTTGTCTCGATTTGAAGCAGTGTAGGGAAGCACAAAGACCTCGTTCTTGTCGGACTTTTCGACCTGGTAGTTCTGCTCCTGAGCCACGGCGATGACAGGCGATAACAATACCAAAGCCGCGATCAGCACGAGCAGCAGACGCATGGGACAAACGCGTCACTTTAGTAATATATACGACTCGACAGCCGCGCGCCTGCTGGGGCTTTCCATTCATCGCCATGTTCTCTGAATGACAATTTCCGAATTCGCCTTTTTCCTCATGTCGTACTTGAGGCGATTTGCGCTGCGTTCAAACGGGAGCAGGGTATTCCTTTTAAGCAGGTCTGCAGCAGCGCCCGCTGCATGCCGGCGATTTTCTGACCTCAGTCAGGTGGAACGGCCGTTCCAAGTATTCCTGATATAATGGCTTCCGACAATAATAGATGGTAGTAGCAGGTTGCATACCGCTGCCGGTTCATCGATAAATAGAAAAACGCTAATTGCATTACTGTCGATGCTAATTCTAGTTTTGCCTCTGTCGGCTCGTGCAGAGTCCTTTACCGTGATCACTAACAAAGACATCTACACCCATGAGGAGAATGCAATAATTGTTGGTGCCATACCAGCAGATGCACCAGATGGCTATAGCGTCCTCATAAAGGTGACAGGCCCAGAAGGGGACTGCGCAATCCAGAATATTCTGCCCGCAGCAGACAATTCTTTTGTCTCAAGACCACTCAGACTTGACGGATGCGGACTAGGCGAATTCAAAGTTTTGGCTTTTTACGCTGATCTAAAGGCGACTTCCACTTTTACAATTTCTAGCAGCAGCCGGGCAGATTCGGCAAGCAAGATGGAACTGCGCATGCTAAAGAATGTTGTGCTTAAAGCGCAGGACATGGTCAACGCCCGGGTAAAGGGGCTGGTTGAAAACGGCTACTTCCTGCCTGAAGAGCTTGCCATAAAATACAGCGAAGGAGTCTCGGAGGCCTCCCTTGCGCTTCAGGCAATACAATTTGGGGACGCTACCGAGGCAAAGAAGCACATGATATTTACATTTAGGGACTTTCGGGAAGTCCTCGACGCGTTAGCAGACGAGAACTTGGCAGCATTCGAACAAACCGCAGGACAGAAAACCTCAAGCAGAGACAACGCCAACATTGTTGGAACGTACAACAGCCTGAAGGAGTATTATGCCAGGCTTCAACAGCTGGCCGAAAAGAACCGAGTGGATAAAGACCAACTTGAAGACGCCGCATTGCTATTGGCGAATGCTAAGCGGATGATAGATGATCGCAACTTTGAAGGTGCAGAGCG
>CBQWHN010000050.1:0-7797 GCA_967728685.1 uncultured Nitrososphaera sp. | reverse complement strand
CCAGCCACGATCTCTGACAAGCAGGTTTCGGTGGAAGCAACCATAAAGCCGACCTTTATAGATCAGGTCGCCGGCGGCAGCCCAACTTTTGTAGTTAGAGCGCTTGAGGACGCCAAGCTTAACACCACTGTACCTGGCATTGATTTTCAGATAGTGGTGGAGTTGCGAAACGAGACCCTCCTTGACCAGCGCTTTCGATCGTCAGACGGTGTTGTGGCTGCCAACTTGATCCCGGACGGGAAGATAGACGGCTGGGAGATAAATGGCAATCCACCAAGTGACATGGTAGAAGTAAGCCAAGGCAGCCCGATTCAACTAAGAAGCAAGATCCTATCAGCCGGAGGGCTCTACCATATTGCAGTAACCATTGAAACGAGCAGCCCCGGCATTGCCGTGCAGTCAAACCAAAAATTTGATCTCTACGTCAGCATCGGCAAGACATACATGTTTGACGTACTAGGGGGCAAGCAGATGGTGGTCAAGACCTACTATGATGACATCATGAATTTTGATTATTCCAACAGTACGATCTCGTTTGAAACACCGTTTACATGGGACGCTGCCTATGTCGCGCAGGTGCCGGTACTCCATATGGAAGTTCAATTTCCAAAAACGATTAAAGAACTGCAGACCAACAGCTATCGCGGGATGATAAATGGAATGGAGCTCGAGGCGCAGGCAGTGGTAATCGATGACTATACCTCTGTGCAGAACCGCATAGTCCACTTTGTGGTCAACAATGCCATGCTGAGCCGCCTGGCAGAAAAGATAGAGGATAGCGATGTCGCTGCTTTTACTCTCAAGCCGTCGGACAAACCGAAATTCCCGCTTGACATTACGTCGTTGCCTAGAGAAAAGTTCCTCTTCCAGCTGTCATGGGGCCCCGATGTGATCGAAACTGGAATTCCGATAACGTTTGTCATGAACATTCAGGACCCGGTAACTGGCGAACTCATCAGGGGATCATCATTTGATTTCGTGCTGACCCAGGACGGGACTGAGATCCACAGAAAGCACATGGCAGACGACTTTGGTACTTACGCATACAATTACGCATTTGCAAATGCAGGGACAGTCACCCTGTCTGCAAGTAACATCAACGGTCAGGGCGAAAGCGCAAGCATAGACCTTGTTGTGCTTCAGGGAAGCGGCAGCTCTACTCCACAGCCGCCGCAACAGCCATCCGGCTGTCTGATAGCTACGGCAGCGTTTGGGTCAGAGCTGACGCCGCAGGTTCAGTACTTGCGCAACTTCCGTGACCACTACATCCTGTCAACGGCGTCAGGGTCGGCGTTCATGAATACTTTTAATTCAATTTATTATTCGTTCAGCCCACAGGTCGCCGATTATGAGAGAGAGCAGCCTTGGTTGCAAGCAACCGTCAAGGCAGCGTTGTACCCACTGTTTTGGATATTGGCGGTGGCCGAGCGCGCACACGCGATGGTAGGAGGCGAGGCTGGCACAATACTAGCAGGCGCGACTGCGAGCACTTTGATTGGGTCTTTCTATCTGGCACCGGCAGGCTATGTCGTAAGCAAAAGAATTGACAGCAGATTGCTGGCAATTATTGTTGGAGCTGCGACGGCAACTCTCGCAATTACGCTGGTTGCCTTGCAGGCGTTGTTGCCGATAACCACCTCCGCATTTGTCATTGCGGTTGCTGGAGCATCAGCAGTCATGGCGGCAAAGGTAGTACGCCGCGTATTGAAAGTGAAATAAATCAAGTTACGATCTTGCTCATCTTGCCGTTCTTGTTCGCTATCTTAACTTCCCGCGCAATTCTCCTTCCCATGCTCATAGGATCGTCGTACAGGAGCCCAGAATAGGGCGAGCCGTCAAGGTAGAGGTTTGTCCCCGCCACAATCCTTGCGGAAAATTCAAACGTGGTAAAGCGGCCCTCGCTGTCGTAGACGCCTTCAAGGCAGAACGGCCCAGTCATCCCCGGCGGCACGAGCCGCTCCGCAGCACGCACAAAGTTTTCACCCATCTTGTAGACTTCGTCCAGCAATGATTCGCGAAGCACAAGAGGGATGTTGCCGATGACATTGTACGACGGCTCGACTCCGGCCCCAAGCTGCTGCTTTGCCGGGATCCTACCAATGCCGTCAATGTCTGATTCGTAACGCCTGTCGATTCCAAGCAGCTCGATCTCTGCAGTTATCGGCGAATAGAAATACTGTAAATATACAGGCACCCCTCTGACGAATTCTTGGATATAGAGGTCGCCTTCGCCCCTGATCATCTTTTGGTCAATCAATCGCCTTGCGCCTTCTTCAAAGCTCTCACGGCTCCACGCAAGATAGTAACCCCTGCCTCCGGCAGCCCCGTGCAGTTTCACTATGCAAAGGCCACTGATGTCGTCCTTCGACTTTACTGTTCGTGGAATTCTGAGGCCTGCTTCCTTCATCAGCTTTTCCTTGAGCTCCCTGTCGGCCTCCCACCTCAATATCCACTTGTTGCCAAAGATGGGTGTGTTTATCTTCTCAATTTCGTCGCTCTTCATCTGCGATATCAGGGTACCATGGGGTATCATCACAGAATTTGCCTGCTTGAGGCGTTTCTGACATTTGTCGCCGAGGATCTCTTTGAAGTTGTCAACTTCGATAATTTCGTCGATAAATCTAAAGCGCCGATAAAGCCCGAGCCGCCGCCTTTCACACACCAGCAATGTACGAAAGCCCTCGTCCTTGGCGCCCTTTAACACCTGGAGCGAGCAGTGAGAACCCAAAGTTGCTATTGTAACTTTGCCGCCAGCCTTTCTAGCCAACAGCTTTTGGTTGTTCGCAGGGAGGTTAAAATCCTTCTCAATGGCATTTATAGCTCGCACAAGACTACTTTGCCCGTGCACGACAGTTCAGCTCACACGGCAGAGCATGCTTTCATTGGCTCACTACAAAGGTTGCTGGGGCAGACCCTGAGGGTAAGAAAGGTTGAACACAAGGGCTCGGGCAACACGGCGTTCATCGCAGTTCCGCAGCTGGACCTTGACATTGTGCTCAAGGCAGAATCTGAAGTAAACTCGCTCATTGCAGAAGGGCGAAAAGTGATGGTACACACCTATACCTCGCTTGAAGAAGCAAAGAAACAGGTACCCAGCCTGCGAGCGAATGAAGAAAGGATAGCCGGAAAAGTCAGGGTTGTAGAAATTGAAAATCATGACGTGGCGGCCTGCGCGATGGATCATGTTGACAATTTGCAGGAATGCGACTTTTTTCTGGTCACGCGGGTATCGAAAAGCGGAAGCGAATACGAAGTGGACTTTGCAATCGGCCGGCAGGCCAAGGAAACCGCGGTCGCGCTATCGGTCAGACTGCTAATGGTATGTAGCGAGCTTGGAGCCAACATCAATACAGTGGAAAATACTGCGAAAAAATTGAGAATGGAAAATGATAACAACACCAGAAAATTGAGGGCGCTTGGCAGAGAAAAACTATCAGGCATCAGGCCGGCGACAAACGGCCGAATAATATTGCTCAAAGGCATATTTGAAAACCTAGCGGACGACCAACTTCAGAAATTTGCTGGAGAAAAAATTACTGATGCAAACATGGTGGTACTAGTTGCAAATGTCGGCGGCGAAATGGCAGATGTAGTGTTTGCGCGAAACGAAAAGATAGATTGGATCGACTGCGCCAAGCTGTTCTGTCAGTTTGTAGGCGGGGACGGGCGGGGTGGAGGTAAGCCTCACTTTGTCACGGGCGTTATTAGAAAAGATGTTGTCAGTGGCATATTGGACAGGATCGCAAACGAGGTCATGCGCTAAGCTGGCAGATTGTTTCCTATTATCACACCACAAATCTTGAACACGCAGTGATCGCATAGTCAGAAAATACATCGATCACCGGGCAGCACTGATGCTGGTAAGGTTAAATTAACCTCTCCAGTACAAGCACTTACTTAATTGGGAGAAATGCTTCAGGAACAAGATCTTGGACACTGGCGGAGGACCCATTATTCCTCTGAGATAAAATCCTCTATCGGAGAAGGTGAAGTCGTTGTCATGGGCTGGGTCGCTAGTGTGAGAGATCACGGCAACATTCAGTTTATCATATTGAAGGACATGCACGGCGAAATACAAATTACTGTGAAAAAGGGGGAGTGCAGCGATCTTCTTTTTGAAATGGCCATGGAGGTCAAGGAGCACAGCTCCATCGGCGTACGCGGCAAGGTGAGACCAGAGGAAAAGGCTCCAAACGGGGCAGAAGTGGTGCCTGTAGAGATCAGGGCGTTTTCAATAGCGAAAAAGGCGGCGCCTTTCATGACTCAGGGCAAGATGTCAACTGTAGGCATTGACACAAGGCTTGACCTTCGCGCAGTCGACCTCCGGCGTAACTACCTAGGCTCGATATTTCGCATACGCCAGATTGTGCTCAACTCTGTCAGGGAATTCCTTGCAAGACAGAAATTCATTGAAGTGAACACTCCAAAAATGATAGCAACGGCTACAGAGGGCGGAGCGGCTCTATTTCCGATATTCTACTATGACAGGGAGGCGTTCCTTGCTCAGAGCCCGCAGTTGTACAAAGAGCAGTTGACGATGGCGTTTGAGAGCGTCTTTGAAGTTGGGCCCATTTTTAGGGCTGAGCCTTCGCGCACAAACCGCCATCTTTCAGAGGCGATATCAATAGATGTCGAGCGCGCGTTCGTAGACTACAGCGACGTGATGTCGCTTCTGGAACGCATGATAGTAAACATTGTCGAAACTATAAAGGAGAGGAGCGCGGACGACTTAGGATTCTTGGAGCTCCAACTCCCAGCGGTCGAGTTGCCGTTCCCAAAGTACACCTATTCCGATCTAATTGATAAATTGCAGGAGGCTGGCGAAAGGATCCAGTGGGGTGACGACATCTCGCCCCAGGTGATGAAGAGCTTGCAGGATGATCGCCTGAACGGCTTTTACTTTATCATTGACTGGCCAACTTCAACCAAGCCCTTCTATGTCAAGCCCGATGCAGCTGATGGCGGCAGGATATGTGAGTCGTTTGACTTGATGTTTGGCGCTCTTGAAATGTCGTCTGGCAGCACAAGAATAAACCGCAAAGACCAGTTGATGGAGCGCATGAAAAAGCAGGGGCTGAAGCCAGACATGTTTGACTACCACCTCCGGGTGTTTGACTACGGCGTCCCTCCCCATGCCGGCTTTGGCCTTGGACTAGAGCGGCTCATGATGGCGCTGACGAAAGTTGAAAACATCCGCGATGCAACTCTTTATCCAAGGGACATTGACAGGCTGGCTCCTTAATGGTGACTAAAGAGGAAGTAAAGCGCCTTAGCTGGCTTGCAAGGATCGATCTCTCAGAGGACGAGCTGGAACGCTACACGTTACAGATTGAAGAAATCGTCAAATATCTAGACATGCTGGATACCATACCGCTTGAGCATGTGAAGCCGATCGTTGCGAAGAAAAAATATGCAGACCTGCGGTCGGATGAATCGGCGAGTTTTGAAGGCAACGCGCTTGGAACGAAGTACAGGAAAGACGGTTACGTGAAGGGGCCGAGGATGGTCTGAATTGGCACTTCACACACTTGACGTCGGGCAGGTTGCCGCCGGCATCAAAAGCAGGGAGTTTTCAGCCGAAGAATACATCTATCAGCTCTTGGAAAGGATCGAAAAGGTAGAACTCAAAGTAAACGCGTTCGTAAGCGTCAGTAAGGAGGCCCTTGACAAGGCACGAGTAATTGACAAAAAAATAAGGGACGGCGAGCAGGTCGGTGCGCTTGCCGGTGTCGCAGTAAGCATCAAAGACAATATTTGCACAAAAGGGATCAAAACCACCTGCGCCTCAAAGATGCTGGAAACGTTTGTCCCGCCATACGACGCGACGGTGGTCAAGAGACTTTACGACGCTGGCGCGATAGTAATCGGTAAGACGAACCTTGATGAGTTTGCAATGGGATCCACGACAGAGTTTAGCAGACATGGCACCACAAGGAACCCGTGGGACATCAGCATGGTGCCGGGTGGATCGTCCGGCGGAAGCGCGGCAAGCGTGGCCGCGCTTGAATGCACGATATCACTTGGGTCCGATACAGGAGGTTCGGTACGCTGCCCGGCCAGTTTTTGTTCCGCAGTTGGACTTAAGCCGACGTACGGCCTGATAAGCAGGTACGGGCTCGTGTCGTACGCAAACAGTTTGGAGCAGATAGGGCCCTTCGGCAGGACGGTTTCGGATGTTGTTTCAGTGCTGAACGCAATTGCAGGCGCTGACGAAAACGATCATACTACAGCAGAAGGCAAGCCCATGTATTCATTACGGGAAAGAAAAGGCCTACGCGTTGGCCTTGTTAGAGAGTTCATTGAAGGCGCCGAGCCGACAGTCGCAAAGGTGATCCACAAAGCGGTTGACACGCTGGCAAGAGAAGGGTGCAGGTGCGAAGAGACGTCGCTTGCGTCTGTTCGATACGCCCTTGCATCGTACTACACCATTGCGACTGCAGAGGCGAGCAGCAACCTGGCACGCTATGACAACATCCGTTACGGATTTGATCTTAGCCCGGAAGGTTACGAGTGGAACAGCTACTTTGCCAGGGTGCGCAGCAACTTTGGCGAGGAGGTCAAGCGGCGGGTAATTGTCGGCTCTTATGTGTTGTCGTCAGGGTATTACGGCAAGTACTACCTGAAAGCCCAGCAGGTGCGCTCGCTTCTCAAGCGCGAGCTCAAGACGCTTTTCGAGAAGTACGATGTCCTCATAGGACCCACGATGCCGATACTGCCGTTCAAGATAGGTGAAAAGATAGATGATCCGCTCAAGATGTATCTTGTGGACATTGACACCGTGGTGGCAAATCTTGCTGGGATGCCAGCAGTGTCGGTGCCTGCTGGCTTTGCCGACGGGCTGCCCGTGGGCTTGCAAATAATGGCAGACGAATTCCAGGAGCAGACGATGCTTGATGCGGCATACTTGTTCGAGCAGGCTGCCAAGGTGCAGAGGAGCCCCGAGCTGTAATGGACACCAAGATAGGACTTGAAATCCACTGCCAGCTGACAGGCGTCAAGAGCAAACTGTTCTGCCGATGCAGCTGCGATTACCGCGGCATGATACCAAACGCAAACACGTGTCCAACCTGCTTGGGTTTGCCAGGCACGCTCCCCCTTCTAAACCAAAAGGCTGTAGAATTTGCTGGCATGATCTCGCTTGCACTTGGCTGCAAGGTCCCTGATGAAATCGCGTTTTACCGTAAGAACTACTTTTACCCAGACCTGCCCAAGAACTTCCAGCTAACGCAGTACAACGCTTACGGCATAACGAGCATTGGTGTTGAAGGCAGGCTTGAATACGGCGATGGAGGCAAGGGTGCGAGAATAAGGCGCATTCAGCTTGAGGAAGATCCCGGCAGGCTCGTCTACGAAGGCGGCAGCATCGAGACGAGCGTTTACGCCTTGATAGATTATAACAGGGCTGGCGTCCCGCTGGTTGAGATAGTGACAGAACCGGATTTTGCAGACCCAAAGGACGTCCGGCTGTTCCTTGACAAGATAACTTCGACAATAGAGCACCTTGGAGTGTGCGATACAAAGCTGGAAGGATCGGTGCGCTGCGACGCCAACGTTTCCGTGGGCGGCGGCAACAGAGTCGAGATCAAGAATGTTAGTTCGTTTTCCGATGTGGAAAAGGCAGTGCGCTATGAGCTCACAAGGCAGAGGACCATGGCATCACGCGACATAGAAGTCAGGTCGGAGACACGCCACTGGGATGAAGCAAGAAAGGTAACGAAAGAATCAAGGACAAAGGAAGAGGAACAGGACTACCGCTACTTCCCGGAACCTGACGTACCAGCAGTGGTGCTTGAAAGC
>CBQWHN010000049.1:0-7980 GCA_967728685.1 uncultured Nitrososphaera sp. | reverse complement strand
GGTCAGGCTCGACAAGACCCCAACCATGGTCAACAAGCAGAGAAGAAGTGATGCTCTTCTGCCTCGGCGGAGTCAAGCAGGTGGGAAGATCCTGCTTTATTGTTGTCACACCGGAGAGCAAGGTGATGCTTGACTGCGGAATCAATCCCGGCGAAATGTCAGGCCTCGATGCATACCCACGGCTTGATTGGTTCAACTTTGACTTTGATGACCTGGACGCGGTGGTGATAGGCCACGCCCACATCGACCACCAAGGGTTCTTGCCTACATTGTTCAAGTACGGATACAAGGGACCCGTCTACTGCACCGAGCCGACGCTACCACTTATGACCTTGCTCCAGATGGACTCGGTCAAGATAGCAAACAGCAATGGCACGTACCTGCCGTACGAAGCAAGGGACGTCAACGAAGTTATAAAGCACTGCATCACCTTGCCGTACAGCAAGCCGACTGACATTTCGCCAGACATCACCATTACGCTTAACAACGCCGGGCACATTATGGGAAGTGCGACCGTGCACCTGAACATTTCCGGCGCCCACAACATCCTGTACTCCGGGGACTACAAATACGCCAGAACGCAACTACTAGATAGCGCGGTTTCGATATACCCGAGGGTCGAGACACTAATCACGGAAAGTACGTACGGCAATACGACAGATGTCATGCCAGACCAACAGGTTGTTTATCGCAATTTCTCAGAATCGATAAACAAGACACTTACAGAGGGCGGTAAAGTGCTGATCCCAGTTCCAGCAGTGGGAAGGGCACAAGAGATAATGCTTGTCATGGCAAAGGAGATGAAAGAAGGAAGACTTGTCGAGTCGCCGATATACATAGAAGGCATGATCTCTGAAGCAAGTGCCATCCATATGTCCTATGCACATTATCTTGGATCAGAAGTGCGCAAATCCGTGTCGCAGGGCATCAACCCCTTCCAGTCAGAATATTTCACGGTGATCAGCGGGTATGGTAAGCGTGACGATGTGCTTAATGACGAAAACCCGGCCATAGTGATGGCCACCTCCGGTATGCTTGAAGGCGGTCCGTCAGTTGAATATTTCAAGGAGCTTGCGCCCAACCCCAAGAATAAGATCATGTTTGTATCTTACCAGATTAATGGCACGCTTGGCAGACGCGTTCTAGACGGGGTGATGTCAGAAGTTAGCATGATGGACAAGACCGGCAAGGTCAAGGTGGTGCCCGTTCGATGTCAGACGCAAAAGATAGACGGCTTTTCAGGCCACAGCGACTTTAACCAGATAATGAATTTTGTGTCGAGGATCAAACCAAAGCGTGTCCTGGTCAACCATGGAGAAAAGAGTAAGTCAGAAAATGTAGCAAGTACCATCTATTCGCGCCTGAAGATAAGGTCAGGGGTTCCTGACAATAGAGAAATAGTGCGCCTGCGCTAATTTTCCATTAGTAGAAAATTGATCATTAATAGATTGTGCATCCTGCCATGGCCTGTAACATCTGACTTTTCGATTTTGCGGCAGTTTCGCAACTTTGTGCGCAGAGACGATAATATTTCGTGGCACTATATGCGGTAAATTATTTCATTCGGGATAGGTTTCCACGAAGACCAAGAAGTTTCTGTCTATGTTGTTCTAACGTTTGACGACTTTCCTTGAGTACTTCGGTAGCCTCGACTAGCTTCTTAAACTGCTCGGTAGTTTCCGGCAATCTTTGATTGAAGGTTTCGAGTTGTGTCTTATTCGTTGAAATCATGTTTGCTGTTAGAAGATCTTTGACTAATGTTATTTGCGCGTTTACAGATTTAAGCGCTGAATCAATGGCCTCAGAGCTTTTGGTGACAGTCTGAGCGCTGAGAGCTAAGTTTCTTCTCACCGGCTCCAGCTGATAATATCTTAGGGCATTTATCTTCAAGTAGTATCCAACCAAGAGCAAAAATGCGACGGAAAACAGCATGACAACATGGATTTCTGTAATTTTCAGGGTCCATATCGGAGTTGTAAAGCTGATGCTACTAAATATTATCAGAGCAAACATTGCTACAACCGCGCTATTGATAGCAATCAAACTCGGGGGTTGCGAAGGCTCCATAATCGTCGCTCCGATACCTCCTTTTTGGGGCGTTGTAGAAGAGCCATCAGCACTAACTAGCATGAATCTATTGCAACATTCCGGTAACATAAGGTTTTGTCAGCATGTCCCACACCACAGAAACTGGTCTCAAGTTTTGAAACTGTTCTGATTTTACACCGAGGTCCGAGACTCTATGAGAAATTTGCCAGGGGCGGAACCTAGGCTCCATGTGAAAATTAGCCTCACATAGAGATAGAGCCCTTCAATGCCTGAATCTTCTTTGCACGTGGCTTGTTCCAATATGGTGTCTTGCAGGCAGGACAAATTGTCGGTTTTTCAACAAGCTTCCTAGGAACCCAAACGTGGTAGCACCGTTCACATTTGTAGCCTCTCAGTCTTATTTCGCCCACGAGAGGTATGCATCAAAGAAACATAAGAACTTACCTAATAGGTACTACCTATTAGGTAAGTCTATTGAAGTCATAGGCACAGGAGGAATTGAGACGACCTCAAGCACGAGTGAATTGATTACCCGTCCTGAAGGAGAGCCTGAGCTCAAGTCGGCTGAACGCTGCCCACTATCATGGAGTGCCGCAAATTGGGCATTCTAGCGTTGGTTTTCGGGATTTGAGATAGGCGAACACGGCCGAACCACAGTCTGTACAATAATACTTGTATCGGCGTCTTATTTGCGTCTTATAATACATTGCTTGCAGCCAATTTACCCTTCGTGTTTTCATCCTATATTTGCCGTCAGTAGCATCGAACTCATAGTAATACACCTGCCATTTCTTCCTGGTACTCTGGCGATGGCGAAGGCGTCGGCCTCTGTGGACATAGCTTTTCGAGACCGAGATAATGACATGTTGCATTTGGTGGTAGACCTTTTTGATACCTCTTTTCATCGTTCCATTGCTTATAGAGAAATGTATGTAGCTTCATGGTACGCTTCAGACCATGCCTAGAAAGAAAGATGATACCTTTCTGATACCTCTTGCATATCCATATAATCAAAACGTCCTCCGCCTATCCAAACGCTCCCGGACAGTGGAAAACTGCCAATGTCCATTTAACTACCCTACCAATTGATGTTTGGAAGGCCCAGACAGCCCGCCAAAGTCACGGATCGCAAGAAATGACCGAATTTATGGACCACACGCCATGGGTGGCGTATCGATGGATTTCCCCTGATTCCAGAAGCCTGGGCGCCATTTGCCAATATTAGCTGCTATTGGTCTGGCGTTGAAAAAACCTGGGCAGAGACAAAGCATGACGAAGGAAAAGCCAATTATCGTCCCATTTCACGGTAATACCGAGGTTCTACCCCACTTTTGTCCATCTACCTAGCGGTGACATTGCGTAGTTTTGAACTGATACTTTTGTCATATGTCGGCCGTGCTATTCTGACTGAAGGATTGATTACTTGCACCTATCCTCCTAAATCAGTTGGCGTAATCTCAGAAAGACGCTCTAATGTTACAAAGTAGCGGTATCCTTGGCCTTTTCTGGAGTATTATATCCATAGCGTTTTTAGCCATGTGCATGGTATATCACTTGCGCATAAGACATGGCGATTAGATACAGGTGTGTCCACTGCAATATTGTGCTGAGCGGCGAAGGTGCTTCTAGGCATTACCTTGCAAACCCAAATCACAAGCTCGAAAAGCTGCCTCCACCTGTCAAGCCGGTAAAAAGCGTGCGGTAATTATTCCCTTATGCTTTCAAGTGTCGACACTACCTGCCACAGCATCGTGCGGATGTGCGACTGCATCTGAGGGCTCTGCGTTGCATTGTCAAGCAGACTGATCGCGTTGGCAGCCCTTACCGACATGCTGCCGCCTTTTTCGTCTTTAAGTGCAAGGAGCACTTCTTTTATCATATTGCGAATACTTTTTTGGATGTCATTGTTCTTTGTAATAGAATCAAGGGTTTCAACAGCGCGCGCAAGGCGTTCTTGGTTTTCCTTCTCTTTGAGTTCTTTTTTTGACGAAGTCATTACACATACCTCCAACAGACGAATGCTCACTTAGCTACTAGTTGCTTTTGAATGTTTTCGTCGTCACTGCTCGACACTTGCAGCCATAAGCTCTTCCACGTACTTACCATCCTTGATTGTCAGGCAAAACATCTGGGCATCTCCATCTTCTATACTGTCGTACAGAGAGGAAGGAATGTATCCTGCCAGAAGATCGATGATGTCTGGTTGAGCAGAGGTGCAAAGTAGGTCTGGTCTATGTCATACTCTTGGTCTTGCGCTCCCATTTGCGACACGACCCACATCTTGATCTGATTCAGGCTAACTGACGACGAACCTTCATCCAACATACTCTTCAAACGCGCCAAGATGGTCTGAGAAGCGATTTCCAGCCGAATTGATTCGCTACCAGTGCAATGTCATAAATGGCTCACTTTTTATATTCCTGTAAAGACATACAGAACGTATGGCCGAAGAGCAGCTAAGGTGCAATATTTGTGGCGTTGCGGTGAGCACTACTCAGGCAATGCAGCATGCCTCAACTTCTTCCCACGAATCGCACAGGTCCGAACTCGAGCAAGAACTGAAGGCGATAAGAAAAGTCAGCAGCAAAAATGACAGCTCTGTCATAGTCCGGTGGGAGAACTCGTTCTGACTATTTTACAATAAGTACAGAGCACTTTGTGTGGTGCAACACCTTGTTAGATACGCTGCCAAGCACCATCTCTTTGAACCTGCCAAGGCCGCGGCTGCCGATGACTATCAGGTCAAAGCTCTCTTTGTGCGCATAAGCAGCGATGTTGGATGCTGCGTCGCCTTCTGCTATTACTGTCTCGAGCTTGACGCCGCTCTTGTCCGCTATCTGATTGCACTTGTCTAGGACTTTTGCCGACTCGGCCCTATAGTTAGCGAGCAGGTCGTTGAGCAATTTTTGGGACTCGACATACACCGTGGGTGGGTTTTCAATCACGTGCATTGCAGTCAAGTCGGCGTCTGTACTTTTGGCAAGGAAAATCGAAGTGTCAAGAGCACGGAACGAGTTGTCAGACCCGTCTACGGGCACAAGTATCTTTGAGAACATCCGTATAAGAAGGGTCGTGGGTATTATTTTAATGCAGAGTCAAATCCTGTGGCAGCAGGAATTGTATGAACAGGCTTATGATGTACATCGCGGCGAGTACTATTCCTACCTTGAGTCCGATTTCTTTCTTGAACATCATTGCAAGCGCGCCAATGGTCACCGCTGTCACAAGTATCATCTGGTATTCCAGAATAGGGTTCAGCGCGATGTTGGCGTTAAAGCCTCCGTGATACATCGCGCCGAATACTGCCACCGCTAGTAGCAAGGTATTGTTGAGTATCTTTGAGCCAAGCACGTTTGCAACTGCTATTGATGCGCCCGCTGCCCCCTTCCTTGCAAGGAGCATCATTGATATTTTCTCCGGCATTTCTCCGGCTATCGGGCTAATAATCACTGCAAGGATGATCACTGAAACGCCCACTTCGAGTGAGAAGCCTTTAAGCGACTCGATAAATGGCGAGGCGCCAAAAAAGATGCCGGCGGTGCCCGCCGCAAAAGCAAACATGGCTTTTATCATCTCCTTGCTTGGTCCCTTATCTGAAAGGCCCTCGTAGACCTTGACAACTTTGTGAGGATCGGCCGTCCGCATTTCCTCTTTCTTTGTCTTGTTCTCTGCCTTCATCTCCAAGAGGGCCATGATCAGGTATGCACCAAACATGCCGGCAAAGATAATGCCGTCGATAAAATTGTAGCCGTCGATAAAGAGAACTGCGCTGATCACCGCGGTAGCCAGCAGGAAAATCTTGTCGAGCTTGAAGGTGGTAACATCTACCCCCTTAAGCGGCGCTTTTGACAGGCGTGTTGTTGCTATAAGAATCATTATGGCCAATCCAAGAGTCATCATTAGTAGGTTGCTGCCAAGACCGGCTCCTATTGCAGTTCCATAAAGGCCATCAGCTGCCGCGTAAATTACAATAGCGATCTCAGGGAGAGTCGTCGCAATGCTCAGAAGCGTGCGGCCGACGAATTTTGCTCCATACTTTTTTGACAGGTGCTCGGCCCCGTATGAGAGAAGGAAACTTGCGCCGGTCAGCTCTGCGAGCCACAAAAGCATCGTCAGAAGGTTTTCGGCCAAACTGTTGCTTGTCAGCGTCAAGTTCAATATAAATTGCATTTTGGCACTCTTCCGGCGAAATTTCGGTAGGTGTGCTTGACATGCCGGTGTCTGATCGATCCAGATAAACTTGTTGACCCAATACTTAACCGCGAATTAAGTCAAGCGGCTAAAAGGCTAGGCTATTTGAGCGTCGTATACACGTAGGCTGTGTCGACGACTTGATCAGTGGTCCAGAGTGTGGGCAGCGTGACTGTGCCTATAAGCTCTAAGTTATAGCTAGCAATGACGCTCCCCCATCCCCAACCAGTCTTGTCTCTTGAGAACGTCTTCATAATGTGGCTGCCCATAAAGTTGAAACCGGCGATGTGCCTTAGTGCTTTTATTGACCTGATCTGTTTTATTACGCTGTCTGCTAGCATTTCCCCCATCTCAGGTAGCCCGGAGATGAAGAACATCGGCCTGGAGAGTTCTAAAGTTCCATAGTCAAAGCGCGTAGCATCTGCCCTTATTGAGTTGTAGCTAACGCCGGTAGCAGACGAAATCGAATCTTGCAGTTGCGCAAGGTCGTGGTCAATCTCCACTCCGTGTGACTCCATTCCAAGCAGCCGGCCGCAATATGGTATCCGGCCGTCACCGGATCCCACGTCAACTAGTTGCTCAAAGCCTAGCGACTTTGCGCCATGCGCAAGCGCAAAGGCCGACAGCATCCACGTCGGGTAAAAGGGTTGGTAGCTTGTATCGTATTTCTTGCTGGTCAGCCAGTAGCTGTTGATGTCACCTTCGTAAACTCTACAGGCGATACCGGAAATCTCTAAGTCATAGGATCTCACGTAAATTGGATTGGCCGATGTAAATCTGTGTAACGAGTGCAACATGTCATCGTCAATTGGAAGGTATTTTGAATGCGACAGAGGTAGGATTTCGCGAAGAAGACTATGCCCCTTGTACGCTTGCACAAACTCGTTCTTTAGCTTCATGATTGCCCTTGGAATGGAATCGTCCATACGCATTTCCTTCAGTAGACTGATTCCGCGCTTGGCCGCAGCCCCCGTCTGTAGCTTTTGTGTCCGCATTCCTTGCATTTGTAAAGCCTTCTCCGCTTGTAAGTGTAGATGGTTTCAGGATCCTCTATCATTTCGTGCTGTGTTTTTAGCATACATCGGTCGCAAAAGCGCAGTTCAGACGACATTGCCTGTCATACTGCAGCAGCAATTTTCAATATATATTGATGTATCCAAGACGCCATGGCGCAACCAAATGTTTATGAATCAATTGCCAAGATCCTTTAGGTATGCGGTCAAGCGTGGTACTATTTATCCTGACATTCGCAGTCCTGGGTCTCCTTCTAGGCGTTGCTGAAGTCTACAACACGGGGCAGGAAGGCCAAAGGGACAACATGACAGTAGATGAAAATATTACCGCCAACGTCACCCAAAGTAGCGATTCCGGCAGCAAGGCGGAAGAGACCGGCAAGTGAGAGCTGTTTTGATTTATCTGCCTAACTTTTTAGCCAAAATCTCTGGCACCTCCGCCGGGCGCTTTGCCACAGGCACGCCGGCCTTTGCATAGTTGGCCGCTTTTGACTCTGCGGAACCATAGTCGCCGTACACTATCGCGCCGGCGTGGCCCATCCTCTTTTCCTTGGGAGCTGCCCTTCCTGCAATGTAAGCGATGACCGGTTTTCTGAAGGATGTCTGTATGATATATTCTGCCAGTTGCTCCTCAGCGTCCCCGCCTATTTCTCCGACAACAACGACCGAATCTACGTCACTTCTGTCTCGGATAAGGTCTAATGCCTCTATAAGATTCGTCCCGTTT
>CBQWHN010000048.1:0-8106 GCA_967728685.1 uncultured Nitrososphaera sp. | reverse complement strand
GTCAGAGTGGACTTGACGCCATTGAGCTTTCGTAGCTTCCATGTGATCGTTTCTTTCACTTTTTCCATCGTGTCTGCTTCGACCTGTGCCACAATGTCGTAGACGCCGTAAACCTGATAAACTTCCTTTACGCTGTCAAGTTTCTTCAGGTCATTAACAAGAGAATCCTCACTTCCAAGTTCGGCATTCATGAGGACAAAAGCTTTTGGCATAGCATTGAATGAAGTCTGGCGTATAAAAACCTGATCTAGACTTCGTGTTTCAGCTTACTTTCGTCAAACGGCTCGGCATTCTCCCACTGGTAATTGAACAAATCTGCACACCATTCACGGAATTCCCTGTCCTCTCCGTAAAACATCGTGTTGAGATCCGGCTCGCCCTTCATATTGGGAAAAAGTGCACACCCATGCTTTTCATTGAAAATAGTCATCACTTTAACTTCCGGCAACATCCTGCGCTCGACTAGGCCTTTGCTGATGAAATTGCGCCAACCGATCTTCTGCAAAAGCTGCGTCCTGCCCTTTGGCACGACCGCGTTGCTTGCAAATATGTAAGAAAATTTCACACCGCTTTCCACCCTGCTGCTCACAGTCTCGATAAGGTCTAGCGGCACTTGCGCCATTATCTCCCTGATGAATTTTTCAGATTCTGAGTAAAGGATCTTCCACCGCTGCAGGATCGCCATGACGCCGTGCACTATTTCGCAGTTCTGGAACGCGCCCATTCTCTGGACGAGTTTCGGTGGGAGGTCACCGAGGCCGTGATCAAGGAAAAAGTCGCTATTGCGGTACAAGAAATCATAGCTCGGGATGGTCATGACAATCGTCTTGCCATAGGAAGTAAGCACCAGCTCGCCTTCCTTGTCCTTAGCCACCAAGCCCGAGTCGATTAGGCGGGTCATGTTCCGGTGAGCCTCCTGCATCGTAGCGTCCAGCTCTGACGCCAGCTGGGATAATCGATAGTTCCTTTGGCTCAGCTTTGTCAGCATCGAGAGGCGAAGGCTGCCGGCAAGCTCGAAGAATAAGGACCCAACCCCCTCATTGGGCTGCTGATCTGACATCTTTGCATTTACAGACGACACGGGTTTAAAAAGGTGTCAAACATGGTCAAACACGTGAAGGGGCGATACCGGGAGCAAGGATTATAATTTAGCAAAATCCACTACTTGGTTGTATGGGAGAGAAGAAATCCATTTCCGCGTTGGTAAGCGGGGGTGAAGCCAGTGCAGGGCCGCCTCTGGGTCCGACTCTCGGTCCTATGGGTGTCAACGTATTGCAGGTTGTAAATACCATTAATGAAAAGACTAAAGACTTTCCTGGAATGAAGGTGCCAGTCAAGGTCGAGATCGACACTGAGACCAAAAAGTTCACTGTCGAAGTAGGCATACCGCCAACTGCTGCTTTAGTTGCTAAAGAAGCAGGCATACCAAAAGGCTCGGGCACCGCAGGTACGAATTATGCTGGCGACCTGACTATGACAAGTGCGGTCAAGATAGCCAAGATGAAAATCGACGGTTCGTACGCCAAGGACGTAAGGGGCGCAGTCAAGGAAGTCATAGGCTCATGCGTCAGCATGGGAGTCAAGGTCGAGGGTAAGCCTGCCAAAGAGGTCTTTGCAGATATTGTGGCCGGCAAATACGATGATTTGCTGAAATAGTTCCTGGACAGGTTCTTCCCTTATATGCCGTTCCCGTAAAGCAGAACCACTTTCCAACTCTTACCAATAGAAATCATAATAACCCAGAATAATCCTTCATAACAATAGCGTATTACATGCTCCGGAGTGTTTTTTGTCTTGCCTTACTCCTTCTGATAACCTCTTCTCTACTGGTGCCGGCGTATTCGTTATCAGTCAAGGAATCCGGTCCCCTCACCGCGTTTTCCAAGCCTCTGCCAAACTTGGAGGCGGGGAACATGATGACCGCCAATGGCTTGCATGCGGACAAGAATGCGATCAGGACGGATTTTGGAGTCATCGATCTTGGCAAAATGGAATATAACGGTAGCCCAGGCAGGACGCTAGTATTCGGCTCCGGGAACATCGCGGCTCTTGCAAACAGCGCACACGTTGTAGGCTTGGGCGGGTCAATGAAGAACGGGCAGCCGCTCGTAGGCGTGGCGATATCGCAATCTCCACCTCCATCAAACCTCGGCTTTTCGTATGCGGCCGACTCGCCACTCCAGTTTGATTTTAGCAAAGATCAGATAGGTAACCCCGGCAGGCTCTCAGGCTCGTCAATAATAGGCTCTGACGAAGTTGCCGACAAATACAACGTTACTGGCGGCGGCGTGACGGTGGCCATAGTGGACACCGGCACCGACTTTTCCAACCCGGACATGATGCATGCTCTGGCTAGGGACGAAAACGGCATCCCGATAATGCTGGATGCAGATGGGCAAGGGATAGTGTTAACGAGAGCGACCTACATTGCCAAGACAGACTCGTCTGGCAGGGTAGTGAACGGCAGCTACACAGAAGAAAACCTGCCGGAAAATATCACGTCTTGGGTCTACCTCAACGAAACCGGCACGGTCTTTCTTCATACATCATATGGCAATATACCCACGTACAACTCGATATACCCCTTTTTTGCCACGCCAATTGTTAACGCCACAGCAAGGGTCGATTGGATAATAGGACACAGCCCGAGTGACTACATCCGCTCTGCGAGTGGTATCTATCGCTTTGGAGTAATATACCAGGTTCAGCAGCAATTTGGCACAATTACGTTTGGGCTCGTGCCGGTGCTCGTGGTGGACAGCAAGGAGCCAGGGGTCTACGACACCATAATCCCTGACATGTACTCCGGCTGGTATTTCTATACACAAAACGAGCTCGCTAGGCTGGTTACGAGGCAAAGTGAAATAGAACATCTGTTCGTCGAGCCCTCGTTTGACTTTACAGACGACGTTCCGATAAAGCTTGGAGACGGCAATGAATTTCTGACGTACGACTACAACAAGGATGGCTTTCCTGACTTTTCCGTTGGAACAGTGGGCGCAAGGGTTGTTGACCTATGGCAGGCGGTAAGCAACAAGACCAAGCCTGCAGTAGGAGAGAAGACAGGCTACGGTGGCGTAGTCGTCGCAGACCTGCTCAAACCTCTTGATCCTGCCGGCGACTACTTTGGAGTGATGTACGACTTGGCCGGACACGGTACCAGCACTGCTGCCACTGTATCTTCAATCGGCGAGCAGCAGTACGACATTTACGCCAACGGAACAAAGTACGGGCTTGCCGGCATTGCTCCGGGTGCAAAGATAATGCCTGTTAAGGCGCTTTGGGCTGGGGACTCATTGTACGGCTGGCTCTACGCGTCGGGGTTTGACCTTGAAAACGGCACATGGAGCTATAGCGGCTACCACAAGGCCGACATCGTCAACAACAGCTGGGGTGTGGCATCGTTCCCGCTTTTGCAATACGGGCCGGGGTACGACATAATGTCGGTGCTCTCGTCGCTCCTTACGGTGCCCGGCCTACTCGATAATGATTATCCTGGCACGCTGTTTGTAAACAGCCTTGGAAACAACGGTCTTGGCTACGGATCTGTAGGCACTCCCAATTCCTCACCTCTTGCGATCTCTGTCGGGGCAACGACCAACAACGTGCATGTCGGCTATGACGGCTTCCAGAATGTCACGCGATTTGGCAATGCGGCGACTTACTTTGATGATGTGGCGGATTTTTCCAGCAGGGGACCGGGGTTGTTTGGGGACCCGAAGCCGGAGCTGATGGCTATAGGGTCATACGCATTCACGCCGACTATAGTAAACCTAAAAGATCTTGGGACGACTGCCGACGACCCGAACAACGACAGCGCGTTTGCGCTTTTCGGCGGCACGAGCATGGCCGCGCCGATAGTTGCCGGGGCAGCGGCGCTTGTGATTGAAGACCTAAGAGGGCAGGGCAAAGAGGTCGACCCGTTTGAAGTCAAGACGATACTGATGTCCTCGGCCGTTGACCTGAAGAACGACCCGTTTGTGCAGGGATCCGGCAGGGTGGATGCTTTATCTGCAGTCGAGCTTGCTGAGAGCGAAAATGGCAAGTTTGCTGCGTATACAGAAGATACTGTTCCAAATGTCTTGTCGGCAATGTCTAGCGCAATCTACTCATACGATACCGTGCTTGGCATAATCGAGGGAGGGAAGGGCGTAACGGAAAGGCTTGACAAAGAATTCAGGGATGGCCGATGGTTTGCCGGCTATGTCGGACAGGGCAACTCTTCGTCCACAGATGTCGTGATTGAAAATCCCTCAACAAAGGACATGGAAATAGAGGTCATTCCCTCAATAGAAAAGCTCGTAGCCAGGTACGAAATAGAAAACGCGACACGCCCATTTGAAAAGGATCCTGTGCACAACTCGACAGAGTTTGGCTACGATCCAAACTATTACAACATCAATGAAATAGGCGGCATTCCAGAGAACGCGGACCTTATGGTCGCAAGGCTCACTTTTCCGTTCGAATCCTTCATGAACACGACTGAGATCTATGGCGACTACCTTCGTATTGCTTCGCTCTATGCCTACGACTGGGCCGACAGCGATGACGACGGCAAGGTGTCATATACGGAGACTTCGATGATTAACAGGGGTGGCTCGTGGGGCACAGTACAGGAGCTCAGGATATCGGATCCAAACGAAAAATTCGAGAACACGCCTGTGATAGGCATATACCCAGTCCCGACGGTGTTTTCATTCTGGCAGGGCGACAGGCAAATAAACTCGACTTCGATGAACTACACGCTTACGATCGAATTTTACGAAAGACAACCAAACCCCAAAATTACGCTTGACGGGGAGACAGATGGCAAGCTGTCCCTCACGCTTCATTCAAGCAGCAAGGAAACAGTCAAGGCAACGATTGATGTCGCCGAAGAAACCTTGCCGGGCATTTACTATGGCTCGATACTTATTATGCCTTCAAATGAAAAGGGTCACCAGATGGTCATGCCCGTGAGTTACGTGGTCACGAGCAAGCCGGTGCCAAAAGACGTGCCCGTGGTTGCTGTCCCTAATTCCCACATAGCCGAGCAAGATCTTGGCCTGCGACCAAACGGCTATGTGGGTGGCCTGTTTGACATGACTTCAAGGTACTCCGCCGGTGACTGGAGGTCTTATTACTTCACGGTGCAGGACAGTACGATAACTTCAATGACTCTGAAAATATCATGGCCACACAACTCGACCAGCATAAGCGCGATGGCCTATGGGCCCGACGGCAGGATGGTGGCTTCAAGCGTGCCCTCAGGAGTGTTTGAGACCTTCGCGGGGTGGCCCAGCAACGACTGGCTTGGCACCACCTCATTTAGCGAGGGAGGCGCGTTCTACTTCAGCCAGAACGCCGGCGAGAACACCACTCTACTTCATGTCCCGGTCAATGGCACCGGTGTTTACTCGGTCCTCCTGCACAACACTGTATTCCACGGAAACAGCCTTTATGAGCCCTTGCAGGTTGAGGCCAAGTTCTCAACAATACTTCCAGACAGTACTGCGCCAGCGATTGGGATAGACCTGCCGAAATTCGTCGGCGGCAGTAAAGAGCACAGAATCGCTGTTACAATTACAGAAGAGAACCTCGCAGGCTACAAGTACGTAATAGATGGCAACAAGCCTGTCAGCCCAGAACTAATAAACGGGACTTTTGATGTAATGATCGACGCCAGTGCGCTCGCGGAAGGAACGCACACGCTGCGCATAGACACGTCCGACCTGGTGGGCCACGTGTCGTCATTCGCGTCAAAGTTTGAGGTCGATAACACGCCACCGTCCATTGACGTTTTTGTAAAAGACTCAAGCGGCAACTTGCAAAAAGTAGCAGGAGGCAGGGTCGGAATCTCGAAGGAATCAATACTTTTGTGGAACATCACCGACAAGAATGGAGTTATTGCGCCTGATGGCATAGTCCTTACCCCTGACGATCCTACAAGAATCGTGCCCAGCCTGTCTTCTTCGATCACAATTAACACGACATCCGAGCGTGTCTATCCATATTCATTCGAGGGGGAAGATGCATCGGGAAATTCTGTCACGCGCGATATTGAGGTCATAGTAGACACGACGGCGCCGGTTCCTTCACTGTCTATTGCCAATGCAAATCCGCAGGATCTACGAGGCATGGCTGCGATAGTACTTGCGGCTGAAGATCCAAACCTGTATAACATGAAGCTGCAAGTTGGCGACAGGAAGAACCTGAACGTCACCGGGATGCGCGAATACGTGCTTGACACTACAGAGCTTCCAGACGGCGAGTATATGTTACAGCTTGTCGCTACAGACATTGCGGGCAACGAAAGAACGATAAGCATGCCGATAATAGTGGCAAACGCTGCACCCCAGATCATGTCTGCGATCCTTATAGGCCTTGCAGCCGGCGGCGGAATTGCAAGCGTGGCGTGGTTTGTTTTCACAAGGCACCGGCCATGACTACCAATAAATCTTAAATAGTAATTGACTCACTTTCATATTAGACATGAGCGAGGACAAGAAGACGGCAAGCATGCACGCCGCCAGCAACAACCTGATGGAACTGGGAGAAAAGAACTTTGACGAAGTGGTAGGGGGCAGCAAGCCGGTCCTGGTAGATTTTTGGGCAACATGGTGCGGTCCCTGTCAATTCATGCTTCCCATATTTGACAAGCTGGCCAAGAAATACGGCACCAAGGTGTCATTTGGAAGGCTGAACGTGGACGACAATCAGGGCGTCGCGATGCGCTACGACGTATATGCTATCCCGACGTTCATAATGTTTATGAACGGTAAGGCAGTAGACAGGGCGGTCGGCGCAGTCGGAGAGAAGGGCCTCGAAGGGCTGCTCCAAAAATACCAGTAATCACATGTACCCGAACGTCGGGTCGCTCTTTCTTTTCATAGCAACGAGCATGTGCAGAATCTCCTTTTCCTTTTCGTTCAACCGGTGGTTGAACCTCTCCAGCAGCTGCTTTGCCTGCCTGCTGTTTACGTCAGTGTAAAATACGTCGCCCTCATTTATCTGCCGACCAATAATTGGCCCTTTTATCGACACGGCTATCTGCATGCCGGCAGTTGCTTCTTCCATAGCTTTTCCGCTGTCCTGTATCTGGTGCACAGTGCCAATCTTCTTGCCGTCTCCATTGACGACCTGCACCTTCTGCTTCAGCCTGCCGACCTGGATCTCCGCGCCAAAGACGGCAGGGTCATTGCGTCTGAAAACAAACCCTTTGAGGAACTGGAACTTGCATATGGGCGGTAGCTCGTTGAACAGTATTGACTCCTCGTGCTCCCGTTGGTACGCAACCCAGTCCGTGTAGCTGCGAACAAGGTTGTAGATTATCTGCTCGTTGAAAATCTTGACATCGCGCTCTTGTGCCTCTTTTTGCGCGTCATCGAGCACCCTAACGCTAAAGCCTAGAACAACCCCAGCGTACCTGTCTTTTTCCTTCACAGCCGCCGCCTCAACAACGTCACGCCTTGTTATGTTCCCAATGTCTGCCATCCTCACAGGCACGTTTGCATCTTTCAACATGTCCGTTACTGCCTCAAGCGAGCCTATCGTATCGCATTTAAGGACAATGCCTGTCGTTTCAGTGTTGCTCACTATGGCATTCTTGACCTCCGATTCAACAAGCGCCTTTAGGTGTTCAAGCTCTTCCTCACCTTTTTTCTGGTCATAAACATAAAGCGGGCTGCCAGCGAGCACTCCTTCAAGGTCAGGCGACGTGATTTTCAATCCCGCAGCTGCGATGACTTCGGTAACTGGTTTGAACTTGTCGCGGGGATCGCGCATTTCATCAAGCGGCTTTGGAAGCAGCAATGCCTTTATCTTTGTGGCGAATGCGCCGTCGCGCTTACCTAAAACGACGATGTCGCCGTGCCTCAATGTGCCATCAAGCAGTATGATGTTTGCAGATGGGCCAAGGCCAGTTTCCTCGCTGAACTCCAGCACAATGCCCTTCGCGGGCCCTTCATGCCGCTCAAGCTTCTTTGACATGTACTGCTGTGTCAATCCGACCAGCACGGCTAGTAGTTCCGGTATTCCAACGCCTGACCTTGCACTGACAGGCACTATGGCGACCTCTTTTGTGAAATCCTTGACGCGCCAGAACGCTTCGGAGGGGAACCCAAGCCT
>CBQWHN010000047.1:0-8172 GCA_967728685.1 uncultured Nitrososphaera sp. | reverse complement strand
CTGAACTTTGATTTATAAAACGGAAGAATCTTTCTTTTGTCAGTATATGGGTAGCAGAAGGAGAAAAACGCTTGCCAGACCGGCAAGAAAGTCTCGTAGGGTAGACGGGCGCTGTCCAAAATGCACTACGATTGTCAAGTTCAACGTGTCCGGTCCTGTTGGAGACGAGATCTATGAATGCACCGGTTGTATGTCAAAATTCCACATAAGCGAGCTGTAAAATCCGTAATCACAGTATCCATTCGGAACGTTTGATAGTCAAAGCTAAACTAAATTTTTGTCGTGGAGCGACCGAAGGACACTTTTTGTTCGTGCTCTAGCTGTATGGTAGCATGCGTGATGTTGTAGCGCTCAGCAAGCACCTTGTTTATGTCTTCTAGCAGTTTGCTTGACTGACTCAGCATTTGGTCATGCACGACCACGTGGCCGCTCAGTGCGTCCATCCCTGTCGATATTGTCCAGACGTGCAGGTCATGGACATCCACCACTCCATCCAGCTGCTTTATAGCGGAAATGATCTGCGCTATGTCAAGCTCACGTGGAGCACCCTCTAGCAGTATGTGGGTGGTGCTCCTCACAATGGAATAGGCGCTCCTTGCCACCAATCCCGCTATCAGGAACGCGACCAGCGGATCGACAACAGTGACGCCGGTGTAAAAGGCGATAAATCCAGTAATAATGACTGCAATAGAAGAGATGGTATTGTAGATCACATGCACAAACGCACTCTGGATATTGATGCTCTTGCCGGCATGGTGCTTGAGCAGGAACATAACTGTCAGATTCCCCGCAAGGCCGATGCCGGCTGCGGTCAGCATGAGCGGCGCGTCTATTAGGCGCGGCGACATGACGCGTAGGACTGCTTCGTACAATACCCAAACTGAAATGGCAGACAGGGCGATTCCATTCGCGAACGCAGCCAAAACTTCAGCCCTATGGTAACCAAAGGTCATAGCTCCAGAGTGACTTCTTGCAGCCATCGTTATGGCAAAGAGGCTAAGGGCAATGGCCATTACGTCCGTGATTACGTGCACGGCGTCGCTTACAAGCGATATGCTGTTGCTCAAAATGCCGCCTACGACTTCGATGACCGCTATAGAGGCGGTGACTGCAAGCGACACTGTCAGCAGCCGCTTAGGCTGCTGCAGGTTAATTGCCAATATGAAGAATAGCCGATTCTTCTCTATTTACGCCTTGTTTTCGCTTATCTGTGCAAGTGGGACCTGCACCGGATTTTTGTACTTCACTACTTGCGAAACTCCTTCCTTTGGATAGACACCGTAAATAAGGACAGCTTTTGCCACAGTCGTGTCCTTCAGAGTGACCATGATTATTTGGTTGTCCCTTGAGCGCTCTAAGAGAACCTTTGAAAGGCGCTCAGTGTTTTGGGCGTCAAGATGCGCGTCGACTTCGTCCATCAGATAGAACGGCGAGGGTTTGAGCGACTGGAGCGCAAGCAAGAACACTGTGGCAGCGATCGTCTTTTCACCGCCAGATAGTGCAGTGGACTCGCGGGGTACAGTTTTGCCGGGAAAGCGCACGAGCAGCATCACGCCGCTTGAGAATATGTCAAGCGGGTTTTCTATGTCTAACCACGCTGCCCCTCCCGTCATCTTCTCAAATGTATTGCGGATGTCACCATCGACCCTCTGGAACGCCTCCATGAAGACTTTTTCCTTTTCCTTCACTATCTGTTCAATGAACGAAACGATTGAATTGCGCTCGCTTTCCAGCTGGTTGCGTCTAGTAGACATCCCGCGGTAGCCATCCACTACCTGCACATATGCCTCATCGGCGCGCAGGTTGATCCTTGACTTGACACCATTGTATTCATCTGTAAGCTCCTTGATCGCTGTGCCTACGTCCATTTCGCCAAGAAGATTCTTGTACCCGAGCCACACTAAGTCATTCATTTGGCGGGCCTCCTCGGCAGTAAGGTCTGTAATATCTTTTCTTAGGAGAGCGGATTCTCGGTCTATTATGCTGTGTTCTTTTGATAACTTCCTTTCATTCTCCGATCGTACCTTTATTTTGCTCTCGTATTCCTGAAGCACACCGTAGGCACTACCAGAAGAATCGATTATCTGCTGTTCCTGATCCCTGAGTGCCTTCAATTCTACTTCAAGCGACTGCGAGTTATCTCCCAGCTCTTGAATCTGGTGACTACGCTGCTCTAGCTCAAGTGTAAGTCGCTCCTTTTCGCCGTCCATCTCGCCAAGCTGTCGCAAGTCAAGCTCTAGCCTACCTTCAAATCCACCAAGCATTGACGTCGCTTGGCCAAGCTCGATATTGGTCGTGTCTATGGCCTTGATTATCTGGTTGCGCTGCAGGTTCTTGGCAGCAAGCTCGCTCTTGCTGGATGGCTCGTCGCCGATGCTCCGCAGCCTCGACAAGAGCGTGTCGATGGAAGGGGCCAACAGTTCAAGCCTCCTTGCATATTTACGAAGTTCTATCGCCAGCAGATCAGCTTCTGACTTCAAAATTTGGTTGCTTGAAGCAAACTGTGACATTGACCTTTCCTTTTCACTTGCGGCTTCTAGCTCCCTTGCGATCCTGTTCTCGACATTGCTTATGCCAAACTCGAGTTTGACCTTCTCGGCATCGCTGACGCTTATTCGTTCATAAATCCCTTGCAACTGAGCACTCTTTTTTTCTATCGTCTTAGACAGCTTCGCAAGCATTTCGCGCAGGTCCTCAACAGAATCGCCAAACAATATTGCCTTAGTCATGTCAGTTATCTTGCCTCCAAAGTCAAGCGACATCGAGACTCCCGCAGGCTCGAACAGCTCGCCTTCAGCGGACACAGTCCTATGGCTCTGCTTTGCTAGCATGAAAGCGCTGGATGAATTCCTTACAAGGAGCGTGTCTGAGAAGAGGAATGCCGGTAGTCTGCCATAGTCGGAATACACAAAATCTGACAATCTGCCGATGATGTTGACATCATCGCCGAGCACGTCTTGATTTTGCTTGAAGCGACTGACGACGTCCAGCGGAATTATCTTAAGGCGTGGTAGCTTGCGTTCCTTGGCGTAGGCGGCTATTAATATCATTGACTTGATGTCGTCGACAACAAAGGCCTTCATCCATTCCGAGCCGGCTGCAAGCACGGGCCGCTCGTAGGTCCTGTCCCACCTAATCAGCTCGTGTACAAGGCCTCTGATCCCAAACTTGTCCCTCTCCTTCATCAACTCTGCAATAGCAAAATCCTCGTTCATGGCATTCTTGGCGACGCTCGCTCGCTCTTCAAACTTGGTCGCGAGGCTCTCTGCCCTTACAAGCAAGCTAGCCGAGACAGCAAGCTCTTTTTCAAGACCTGTTTTTGCGTCTTCAAGCTCTGCAACAAGTCTGACTGCGTCTTGGAGTTTTTTTCTGTCAGCTTCAAGCGACTTTTCCAGTTCCTCCATCCTTCCTTTTGCAGAAACAATTTCAGACTGGACCGCATCCAGCGCTGAATCATTGGAACGCTTTTTGTAATTACTTGTCTTGATCTTTTCTTCGACAATTGTTGCGGCAAGCTCGATTTGCCCCTTCAACACCGACATTTTGGTGTGCCGCTTTTCCAGCTTGTTCCTGGACGCGGCATACTTTGCAATCTTGGCTGTTATCTTTTCCACCTCAGTGTCAAGGGCATCAAGCTTCGTCCTAAGCTCATTCACCACTGTTTTTTTCTGGTCCGCAACTGCCTTTAGCTTGTCAGTTTCTATGCGTGCATTTTCCACGCGCTGGGCAATCACATGTTTATCGCCGTCAATTGCAGGCATTCTCCGTTTTATCTCGACTATTCGCCGCTCAAACTCACCAAGCATAGCCTTTGTGCGCTCTGAATCATGAACAACGATTGATATCCTGCTTGCCAGCTGCGCCTTAGCCCGGGTGGCCGTGTCGACTTCCTGGATGAACTTTGTCTTCTCGGCGTCCAGCTTTTCGATCTCTAGCCTTAGCTCGTCACTCTGCTTTGAGAGCTCAGACGACTTTTGGTTATTTACCTCTAGGATCTGCGTGCTTGTGGACAACTTGTGCCTTAAAGTACGTATAGTGTTTGATATTTGCACAGCCTTGAAGCGTTTCAGTTCTGAACCGAGTTGGTCGTATCTCAGCTGATCGTTTCTTTCTGCCTCAAGCTCATCTATACGCTTTCGAATCTCGCCCATCCTCGCAAATGCCACTTCAAGCCTTCGATCGGCCTCGTCAAGCTGCTTGAGTGCCTCGGCCTTTTTCTCATCAAAGTAGGATAGCCCGACAATGTCCTCGATTATCTTTCTCCGCTCATCAGAGTTTAACTCCGATATTCTTGTAATCATGCCCTGCTGGACGATATTCATCTTGTTTGGCGCTGCGAGCACTACCTCGAGCAGCTCCATTATAGCAGTCTTGCTCACCTTCTTGCCGTTGAGGGAATATTGACTCTCGCCATTTTGTCCCTCCATCTCGCGCGTGAGGGTTACGTTGTCTTCATCGACCGGAATACCCCTGTCCGCGTTGTCAAACGTGAGGCCGACCCTTATGAGTCGGTGACTACTATTGTGGCTGTCGTGGAAAAGGGACTGGAACTTGTCTACCCTGAGGGCCTTTGGGCTGTTTTCGCCTATCGCAAACATGATGGCGTCGAGAATATTGGACTTGCCAGAGCCGTTTGGGCCGGTCACGGCGACTAGGCCCTTCTCAAAGTGTACTACGGTGTTCTTGAATCCGAACGACTTAAACCCGTAGACCTCGAGCTTTTTTATGTGAACCAACGATAGCTATCGAGTTGAGTTTTCGCAGGAACTAATTATGCCTTGTAGCGTTCAATCCAGCTCCTTTTAGTGAACTATTTTTTATCTCACTGCTAGCGCTCTCGCTTGCCTTCGACAAACTCTAAAAAGTTCGTCTTAGCGACAGAGTAGGGTAGTTGCACCGGTGGATGCTTGAAGCAGTACGCTGAAATGCTCTCAAGCGGACCCGAAATGCCCCTATCAATGGCGATCTTGGTCGCCCTTACAGCATCGATCATGACTCCGGCGCTGTTGTACGCGTCGACCACCTTGAGCTTCAGATCGAGCTCGACAGGTATCCCGCCAAAGTACTGTCCTTTTATTGAAATGTAACACACCTTGTCGTTGTCAAGGAACGACACAAAGTCGGACGGGCCGATACGCATCGGGATTTCGTACGGGACCATGGCGGCCACCGCACTCGTCTTGCTAATTCTCTTGTCTTCAAGGCGCTCTTCGTCAAGCATGTTATAAAAGTCCATATCGCCTCCGATGTTCAGCTGGTAGGTTTCATCAACCTTGACGCCGCGGTCAACAAACAGCTTCACAAGGGTCTTATGAAGAACCGTCGCCCCAAGTTGGCTCATAACGTCGTCTCCAGCGCACGGTAGGCCCCTGCCTGCAAAGGCCTGCTGCCACTTTGGGGTGGAGGCAATAAACACTGGAATTGCGTTGATAAACCCACAGCCTGCGTCAAGAGCGGCTTCAGCATAGTATTGCGTGCCGCGCCTGCTCCCCACCGGAAGATAGCTGAGCAGCATTTCTGCGCCGGAGTCCTTGAGCACCTGAACGATGTTGACAGCTGGGGTGTTTGCTACCTTGACTTTCTGCGAAAGGTGGCGCCCAATTCCGTCGTGTACTTCGCCCTTCATCACCTTGACGTCCATCCTATCCATTTCCTTAAGTATCCTGACTGTGTTGTTTGGTTTGGCAAAGATCGCCTCAGAGAGATCCTTGCCTACTTTGGTGTCTGCAACATCAAATGCAGCCACAAACTCTATGTCTGAAGGGTCGATGCCACCAATGTCGTAGGCCGTCAGACCAATCCAATCCTTATCGGGCTTGCGGACCTCGGAATTGTTGCGGTAATAACGGGTGCCTTGGACAAGAGCTGATGCACAGTTGCCGACGCCAGCAACGGCAACCTTGACCTTTCTTCCCATGATGTAATGGGCATCAAATGCAGAGTAATAAATCTAATCACAAGGTGTCGCCGTCTAGTTACCTTCAGGTCATTTTTGTTTATTGGGATTTGTGTTTAGCAATTTTGGTATACATTCATTTAACTGCATTATTTTTCAAACTCTTTGATTTAGATGCGCCCCGGAGCACATAGATTTTTTTGGTATAGGCAAGCGTAAAACCTGCTTTTTCATAGAATGGTAACAGCCCCTCGCTGCTAAGCGTCTGGAGAAATAGATTATCGGAGAGTCTGACTGCGGCTGCAAGCATGTCATTGGCCAAACCTTTTCCACGCAGCTTCGAGACTGTGCTTAGGCAATATAGGCCCGTCCTGTTATTTTTGCTATAAAGCGCGGCGCATCCGGCAGGCTCTTCGTCACTATATGAGAGCAACAACTCCAGCTCGTCAAAACTGGAATTCATTATCCTTTCAACCTCTTCCTTCCATTCGTACACTTCAAAAGACCTGCAAAACACGTCTATCCAGACAGGCAGCAATTGGCGGTCAATCTGCACGACCTGTGTCCTACCGTACGCGCCGGCAGAACTAGCCATCAGGACGTGCATCGTATCTATTTGGGCAAGGTCTTTTCCGGCCAACTTGTCGTCCCTATCATACAAATAACAGTCTAATCCATTTTGCCAGAACATTTTTGCGATCTGGCCCGCCGTTTCAACAGGATCGGGGCAATCACACACGCTTGCCCTGTTGAAGAAATAGTCGCCTTCAAGTTTGCTGTTTAGCAGCACATCGGTGCAGCCAGACTTGATCCTCTCTGTCCACATCGAACAGAAGGACCACTCGTTGTCCTCCATCGTTTCAATATCGTAGGCCAAAGACGCTCACCATCGCGCTAAGGTCTGCGCTACGTGATTTGGCCGATTCGATCAATGCCTTCACTGCCCCTGGCGTGTCAAAATCGTCTTCAATGCGATCGAAAAATCTCCCTGCCATCCGTCCCGCGCGAGGCTGCCTATTCAGTGCAGCGGCTATCGTATCGTCGATGCGCTGGAACCTGCGAAGGTCATTTTCTACAAAGTCAAAGTCATCCCTGTAATACTTTGAATAAAAGTACAGCCTCAGCGCGTTTGGGCTGTGCCTCTTGAGGAGCTCGCGGATCGCGATCGTGTTGCCAAGAGAGTTACTCATTTTCTTGCCCCTTATGCGCAGTAGTCCTACATGCGTCCAGAATCTTACAGGTTTGTCCTGCGACGTCAGCGCCTTCAGCTGTGCAAGATGACATTCGTGGTGTGGATATACGAGTTCCCTTGCCCCCCCATGTATGTCGTACGAGCCACCGTAGCTGGCCATCGCAACAGATGTGTCCTGAATGTGCCACCAGGGTATCCCGTTACCAAGCATACTGTCGCGGAAAGAAACATCGAAATGTTCACTTGCATTCCACAATAGTATGTCTGGCGGCGACTTTTTGGCTGGCGAGATGTCCAGCCTGCAGTCATCCAAATCTTTTCTTGTCATCCCCGCCATTCTGCCAAACGATGCTATGCTGACAGTGTCAAGGTAGACATTTCCGCCGGCAGAGTAAGCCTTGCCGGCCTGCAAGAGCTCTGCAACAAGCTGCCGCGCCGTCCCGACGTGATCCGAGACGCGCGCAAGCGTAAAGCCGTCGATGCGAAGCGAAGACAGATCGCGAAGCAATTCGTCGACGAACATGTCCGCAAGCTTAGTTGGCTTCCTTCCTATTGCCCTCGCCTTGCTGAATATCTTTTCGTCAATGTCCGTGATGTTGACGACAACGCTGACGCTTATCTTTTTGAACCTGAAGTATCTTACCATCATGTCATAATATAGGAGCATTCTCGCGTGTCCGACGTGGGGATAGTCGTACACTGTTGGGCCGCACAGGAGCATCCTGACACTATTGCTATTAGCGACAAATCTCCCTTTTCTTCCTGCAATGGTGTCGTAAAGTTGCACGTTGTTTCAAGTGACGAAAAGTGATGTTATAAGTTTTATTTTCACGCGGTCCGGATTGCGAGCCAGCCTTCAAGTTTTTAACTGTAAAACAACCAGAGCTCTGTGAATGCCGGGCTGCAGCGGCGATCCCGGTTGCTTCCACTGCGTCGTGTTACGATAGCGCTTCAGCCAGCTCAGGACTCTTCTGGCCTATTATCCTCCCTAGCCCGCGCATGTAGTTCTTTGCGAACGTGGTGACCGGTTGGGACGAATACCAGATGCAGCCAAGTACCTTGCAGTCGTGGCACGTCCTCGCAA